>NZ_LMER01000002.1:0-86201 GCF_001426435.1 Angustibacter sp. Root456
TACTTCACCCAGTCCGGCAACACCCTGGACGGCAAGGCCGTCTCCCTGCCCGGAGGCAAGTGACAGGAGTCAGCAGTGCGTGACGGCCCCGGTGCCGAGGGTGATCGACCTCGGCACCGGGGCCGTCGGCGTACCCACCAATGCGCTCAGCGTGCCCGATGCGCGCTGCCGGTCAGGTAGATTCACCCGAACGGGCGGTCACGGGTCGGGCCGTCTTCGCCGGATCGGAGCGTGATGCAGGGGCTACGACGACCAGGCAGACGCGCGACGGTGGTCGCTCTCGCAGCCGGTGCCGCGGTGCTGTGCGGTGCCGCGGTGGCGCTGTCGGTTGACTCCACGCCGGAACCCGTTCGAGCCGAGGCGACGAAGAGCGCACCCAGTCCGCTCAGCGTCAGCCCGGTGCCAACCTCCGCGACGCCGACACCGCCCGCAACGCCCTCCGCTGGGCGGACGGCGAGTCCCAGCCGCACGGAGAGTCCGGCCCCGAAGTCGCCGACGCCGACCGTGGCGGCCGCACCCAGCCGTCGGCCGGTCGTGCGCACGAGCGACGTCGGCGCTCGGCGGGTCATCACGGCTGCGGCGGGGCCGCGTCGGTCGCCGACGTCCACCACGAGCGGCGACTACGTCGTCAAGCGGTCGGGCGTCTCGCTCTCCCGTCGTCACGTCCGTGGCAGTCTGTACATCACGGGCAGCGACGTGACGGTGAGCGACGTCGTCGTCGACGGCAACGTGTACGTCAACTTCACGCCGCAGGGTGGGCTGGTGGAGCCGGTACCGTCCGACGTCCGGCTCGTGCACGTGCGCGCCACGGGCATCTTCAGTAACGGCTTCAGGGGCCTGACGCTCGACGGTGTGGAGCTCGTCGACCAACAGGACGGCCCCCACGCGCAGCTGTTCAACTACGCCGACGACGCGCACGGCGCAGTCTTCCCGGCCAGCCGTCTGGTCATCACGCGCAGCTGGTTCCACGGCGTGCGGCCGTCCACGACCGAGGCCCACCTGGAGAACCTGCACCTGGGAGGAGTCCAGGGCGCGGTGATCCGCGACAACGTGTTCGAGCTTTACTCGCCCAACGGGGGCGGCACCCAGACCCAGTTCACCGCCAACGTCGCCCTCGAGCCGCAGATGTACGGCGTCTTCAACTCCGACGTCGTCTTCGACGGCAACTGGCTGCTCGGCGGCGGCGCCTACCAGCTCTACTTCAACGCCAAGGGCACCAACCGGGTCACGAACAACCACTTCGCCTCCGACAGTCCGTCGTTCGCCGCAGTGCAGTACCCGCCGGACGCCTACGTGCCAGATGCACTGCCTCCGGGGGGATACGTGGCCTTCGCGCAGTCCGGCAACACTCTGGACGGCCAGCCGACTGACCTACCCGGCGGGAAATAGTCGCAAAGCCAGGGGTGCCGCGATGCGCGGCCCTATGCTCTGAGCGATCGACCGTTCAGCCCATGGATGCTCGCGAGGGGACGAAGGTGAGTTCAGGCGCCTCCTCTGCCGGCCCCGTGGACTTGGCCGTGGTGATCCCCGTCCGCAACGGTGGCGCCCTGTTCGCTGAGCAGCTGGAATCGTTGTGCCGCCAGGACTTCACCGGAACCTTCGAGGTCGTGGTGGCCGACAACGGCAGTACCGACGACACCGGCGCGCTGGTCGAGCGCTTTGCCAGTCGGCTGGCCGTGCGCCTGGTCGACGCCTCGCAACGCTCGGGGCCTGCCCATGCCCGTAACGTCGGTGCAGCTGCCACGGACGCGCAGTGGATCGCCTACTGCGACGCCGACGACGTCGCCGACCCCTCCTGGCTGCGCCTGCTCTTCGGCGCCCGGCATCGCGGTGATCTCGTGGCCGGGCAGCTCGAGGCACGTTGCCTCAATGACCCCGACGTGCTGCAGGCCCGCGGCTTCCATGAGGTGGCGACCCGGCTGCCCGACGGTCCGGCGCGCTTCCTGTCGTACGCGGCATCGGCGAACTTGCTCATCCGCAGGGAGGCGCTCGGCCGTATCGGTGGCTGGGACGAGGACCTGCGCTACTGCGAGGACGTCGACCTGTGCTGGCGGGCGCAGCTCGCGGGCTTGTCGCTGGTCTACGAGCCCGAGGCGGTCATGCACTACCGCTTTCGGGGGACGGCCTGGGACATGTTCCGGCAGATCAGCAACTACGCCTCGCGCGAGCCGTCGTTGTTCGTGCGCTACCGCCGCCACGGAGCGCGCCGACCACCCTGGACCCACCTGCCGGCCCAGGTGCTCTGGTTGCTCAGCCGCAGCCCCTACGTCGTGCTCGGTGGTCGGCGTCGGCTGCTCTGGGTGGCCGTGGCCGCCGAAGCCGTGGGCCACGTGCGCGGGAGCGTGACCGAGCGGGTCTACTTCGCCTGAGCCGGGTCCTCCGGCACCGAGGCGATCTGGCGGCGGCTGCGCAGCACCGTGAGGGCGTCCTCCAAGGCCGGCGGCCGCAAGAGCGCGACCAGCCCGCCGTACACGACCACTCCGGTGACCGCGCCAGCCAGCAGGCTGAGCACCGAGCCGAGCGGTCGGCTCGCCTGCACGACAGCGAAGGTCGCGGCGAACATCACGAGGCTGGTACCCACCTGCGGCAGCATCGCCCGGCCGAACTGCGAGTGGCGCAGCCCGACGAGCCGGAAGGCGAAGAACATGCTGGGCGCCATCAGCAGCAGGATCGCGGTCGCGTACGCGACGCACATGCCGACCAGCCCCCACTGCAGACCGATCACGTAGCCGGCCACCACGACCGCGCTGTTGACCAGTGACAGCCGGAAGAGCAGGTCGGACCGGCCCTTGGCGAGGAGCAGACCGTTGGACGTGAACATGATGGTCTGCAGCGCCCCGATGGGCGCCAGGATCTGGATCAGTGGGATGAGGTCGACCCAGCGCTCTCCGAAGATGACGTGCACGGCCGGCTCGGCCACGGCCGCGGTGCCGAACATCAGCGGGAAGGTGATGAGCGTCGTGACGCAAGTCGCCCGCACGAACCCCGTGCGCACGGCCTCGTCGTCCTTCTGGTTCTTCGCGAGCACCGGGAAGGCGATCTCGTTGACGACGTCGCTCACCGCGGTCAGCGGGTACATGAGGATCCGCTGCGCGAGCGTGTAGACGCCCAGCGGCGCCGCACCCAGGAAGCGTCCGACGAGGACCTTGTCGGACTGCACGTAGAAGAACGACAGGAAGTTCGTGAGGAACAGGTGGGTGCTGTACCTGGCGATGGGTCGCAGCTCACCCCAGTGCGTGCGGGCCGTCGGGCGCCAGCGGTCGTAGTGCCACGACAGGTACACGGACACCCCGGTGGAAGCGAGGTTGCCGATCACCAGCGCCCACACGCCGAGCCCGAAGAAGGCCAGCCCGATAGAGCCGACGGCCAGGGTCACCGCCGTGGCCGCGGAGATGATCGCGACCGCGCGGAACCGCAGGTCTCGACGGAGCAGCGCGTGGTGGACCTGAGCGAGGGAGGTCATGAACGTCACCGCGGCGAAGGCCCTGAGGACCGGGGCCGCCTCGGGGTTGCCCAACAGCTGAGCCAGCGGGTGCGCCGTCGCGAACACGACCACCGACAGCACGACGCCGATGGCGGCGTTGAGCCAGAACACCGCGTTGACGAGGGCGTGCGTGATGCGCGGGGCTTGGATCAGCGCGTTGCCGGTGCCCGCGTCCTTGAGCTGGTCGAGGAAGACGGTGACGACCAGAGCGATGGCGACCACGCCGAAGTCGTGCGGTGCCAGCAGGCGGGCGAGGACCACGTTGCTGAGCAGCCGCGTCGCCTGGGTGAGGGCCTGGCTCGCGGCCATCGCCTTCGTGCCGCCGGCCACGGACGCCGGTGGCGTCTCGGGCAGAGCTCGTACCCCGGAGGCGTGGTCGCCAGAGCTCTCACGCACAGATCTGCCCCTCGTTGCTGGTCGTCGCGCGTTCGGGTGCCGATCGGCCGACCTCGCCCCCCCGACGTGCCGCGCTGTTCGTAGGATACCGACGATCTGCCGCCCGGTGGGGCGCTTCGGTGACGGGAGCCAAGGACGTGCACACCAGCTGGGGCCAGCCGGCGGCCGCGCGCGACCTCGTGCTCTCGCTCGCGTTCGAGACCTACACCGACACGGTGCGACGGTCGGCCTTCTCACCCGACCTGCTCGTGCAGCACCTGCTCACCAGCGAGCGTGTCGACCGCCTGCTCGTCGCCGATCCGTGGCGCAGCGTCCTGGGTTTGCTGCGCCGCGACCGCATCCCCTTCCCGGCCGATGCTCGTCATCACCACGCGTCGCCGCGACGGCTGCGGCGCACCGACCCCACGGACGTCGCTGCCGTGCGCCGCGCCACCCGGCGATATCTGGCCCGTGTCCGGCGGGCGGCCGATCGCGCGGGCCTGGAGCACCCGGTGCTGCTGGCCACTCACCCGTGGGTGGCGGCCGAGGCCGACCCCGACCAGTGGCACCACGTCGCCTACTACGGCTGGGACGACTGGGCCGCCCACCCCGCCTTCGCGCCCTGGCACGACAGCTACCTCGATGCTTACGCGCGGATGCGGGAGCGAGGGGTACGCGTCGTGGGGGTCACCGACGCGATCGTGCAGCGAGCGGGCGCACCTGCCGGCTCGGCTACCGTGCCGAACGGGCTCATCGCGGACGAGTGGCGTGATCCCGCTCCGGCGCCGCAGTGGTTCCTCGACCTCGATCGCCCCCGGTTGCTCTACACCGGCACCGTCGACACGCGCCTCGACCTCGACACCGTCGAGGCGGTGTGCCAGAGCCTGGACGCCGGGTCGCTGACCGTCGTGGGTCAGCTCGACGACGAGGACGTCGTCGCGCGCCTGAGGAGCATTCCGCGGGTGCACGTGCAGTCCTGGCAACCGCGGGAGGTGACTCGAGGCGTCGTGGCCGGGTGCGACGTCGCGCTGATCCCCCACGTGAAGAGCGACCTGACGGTCGCCATGAGCCCGCTGAAGCTGTACGAGTACCTCGCGGCCGGTCGCCCCGTCGTCGCGAGCGACCTCCCGGCGATCCGGGCCGTGCCCGGCGTCGTCACGGCGGCGACGGTCGAGGACTTCGTGCACCGGGTCCACGAGGGTCTGCGACGCGGCCCTGCGGCCGAGCCTGACCGGCTGGGCTTCATCGAGCAGAACACCTGGGGCTCGCGCTTCGAGACGCTGCTCGACGCTGTCCTCTGACCTCGGCGGCGCTGCGGCGGCCGGTCAGCCGGCCTCGAGCGACGACGTCGGGCGCAGCTCGGCCCGGGCCCACATCTCCAGGGAGAGCAGGGTCCACAGCCGGATCTCCTCGTTGCGCCGACCGGAGTCGTGCGAGCGCACCAGCTCGGCGACCACACCGGGGTCCATGACCTGCGCCACGGTGGAGTCGGCACCCAGCAGCAGGTCATGGGCGATGTCGCGCAGCCCCGAGCGGAACCAGCTGTCGAGTGGAACCCGGAAGCCCACCTTGGGGCGGTCGACGATGGAGGTGGGCAGGTAGCGGCGCGCCACCTGCTTCAGTACCGCCTTGGTCTGCCCGCGATGCACCCTGACCGACGACGGGAGTCGAAACGCCAGCTCGACCAGCCGGTGGTCGAGGAACGGCGGGCGGAGCTCGAGGGAAGCGGCCATTGACATCCGGTCACCGCGCTCGAGCAGGTTGTCGGGCAGCCACGACATGAGGTCGAGGCGGCCGAGCAGGTCGATGGCGTCGCGGTGGGGGACCGGCGCGGCCAGGTGCGGCACGCGGGCGCCGAGCAGCCGCTCGCACTCGGCCGCCGTGAACGGCGCGAACCAGGTGGCGAGCCGGTCCTCGGCGCTGCGCCCGCTCTGCGCGCGGGCAGCGATGCGCAGCCGACCCGCCTGCGCGGGCAACGCGTCCGCGATGGTCTGCAGCAGCCCCGAGCGCACAGACTGGGGGACGACCCCGGCCCACGTCGTGGCCCGGGCGAAGCGGTACTTCGGGTAGCCACCGAAGAGCTCGTCGCTGCCCTCGCCCGACAGCACGACCTTGACGTGCTCGCGTGCGGTGCGGGCCAGGTGGTGCACCGCGATGTCGGCCGGCTCGCTCAGGGGTGCGTCGCGAAAGCGCGTCAGCTCGATCCACGCCTGCTGGAAGTCCGCGGCGTCGACCGGCACCTCGTGGTGCGCAGTCCCGAACTGCCGGGCCACCTCGCGCGCGTGGGCCGACTCGTCGTACCGAGGGTCGCCGAAGGTGGCCGAGAACGTCTGCACCGGTCCGCTGGTGCGGCGGCTCGCGAGGGCCACGACCAGGCTGCTGTCGACGCCACCGCTGAGGTAGGAGCCGACCGGGACGTCGGCCACCAGGGCGTCGTCGACGGCGCGGCCGAGGGCGCGGTCGACGAGGTCGGCCGCCGCGTCGAGGTCGACGTCGAGGACGTCGCTGGGATCGGGCAGCTCCCAGTACCGGTGCAGCGACTGCTGACCGTCCGCCCGCAGGTGCAGCACGCAGCCCGGCGGGACCTTGTGGACGCCGCGGAACAGCGTGCCGGGAGCCGGCACCGACCGGCGCATGAGGTACGCGGGCAGCTGCTGGTGGTCGAGCTCGAGGGGGTGCGTCAGCGCGGGTTCGAGCGCCTTGACCTCCGAGCCGAACACGACCTGCTCGGGCTCGCGCGCGTAGTACAGCGGCAGCACGCCGAGACGGTCGCGCACCAGCCACGTCTCGCGGGTGGCGGTGTCGTGGACGGCGAAGGCGAACTGGCCGCGCAGCGCGCTCAGCCCGGCGACGCCGCGCTCGACGAACAGCGCCAGGAGGGTCTCGACGTCCCCGTCCGTGACGAAGCGGTGGTCGAGCCCGCGCCGCAGCTCGCGGTAGTTGAAGATCTCGCCGTTGAAGCACAGGTGGTAGCGACCGTCCGCCGTCGCCATCGGTTGGTGCGACCCCGCCAGGTCGATGATGGCCAGCCGCCGGTGGCCGAAGCCGATGCCCGGGCCGGTCCAGCTGCCACTGCCGTCCGGGCCGCGGTGCTCGAGCCGGTCGGCCATGGCGGTCACGAGGGCGCACGGCACCTCCTCACCGTCGAAGCGGTGGACGCCGGCGATGCCGCACATCAGCTGTCTCCCTGCAGGTCGAGCTCTCGCAGTACCTCGTCGGCGCGCACCTGCCAGGAGTGCTCGCGCACTGCGGCGCGGCGCGTCGTCGGGTCGCCGCGACCGCCGTCCAGCGCCTTGCGCACCAGCGTGACGAACTCGTCGGGCGAGTCGGCGACGTCCATGACGTCGGCGAGCGCGTCGACCTCGGCGTAGCGGATCGTCACCACCGGCAACCCCAGCGCGAGGTACTCCATCGCCTTGATCGGGTTGCAGTGCTCGATCCACTCGTTGCGAAGCCACGGCATGATCGCGACGTCGAACGCGGCGCCGTAGGCCGGGATCTGCTCGTACGGCCGGGCTCCCAGCCAGTGCACGTTCGGCAGCGCCGTGAGGGACTCCATGGAGCAGGTGGCGTCGCCGATCAGCACGATGTGGGCCTCGGGCAGCTCGAGCGCGAGGCGGCGCACGAGGTCGAGGTCGACGACGTAGTCGTCGATCCCGCCGAAGAACCCGATGCGGGGCGAGGGGATGCGGGCGATGTCGGCCGGTACGCGGTCGCCGTGGGCCGCGACGAATCGGTCGTAGTCGACGCCGTGCCCCAGGTACACCGACCGCCCCGCCGTGAGTGACCGCTCGGCGTTGAGCAGGTGGCGGCTCACGTACACCGCGGCATCGGCCTGGCCGAGCAGCCGGTGCTCCAGCGACTCGATGAGCCGCTGGTCGGTCTCGGGGAAGGCCGAGTACTTGTCGGAGCGGTTGACCAGCAGCGTGCGGCGGGGGAGTCGCTCGACGACGTCGACAGCCGTCGGGATGGTGACGACGACATCGGGTGGCGCGCTCTGACCCATGGCACGCAACGCGATCCGCACCTGTGCGCGCACGAGGGCTGCGCTCAGTCGGCGCAGCGCGGGCGAGGAGTAGGCGGGCACGATCGCCGGCGACAGCACGTACAGGTCGGGATTGTCGCGCTCGGGTCGGCGCAGTGCGCGCGCTGTGCTGCGCAGCTTGCGCAGGATCCGGCGTCCGCTCTGCGTGCTGCGGCCCGGCGTCGGCATGCGCATGCCGATGCTGTTCACCAGGAGCACCGGTGTGCGGTGCGACATGTGGCGGGCCAGCTGGACGTCCGAGTGCGCACGGTTGTGGTACCAGTAGTCCTGCGCCGAGAAGAGCACGACGGCCGGGCGGCGGACGCCGGGCGGCATCGTGACCTCGCCGGTGACCAGCGTGCGCAGGGCGGCGCGGTGGCTCGGCCGCGCCGCGCGCGACGCCTCGTTGGCGATACCGACCGCGCGGAACGCGGCTGCGGCCCACGGGCCGTGGTGGCGCCGGTACAGCCGCTGCTTGCTGTTGACGAGCACGGGACGCAAGCCGGTGTCGGACTCGCCTCCGCCTTCGAGGTGCTCCGCGGTGGCGCTGGGGACGTACCGGATCCCGAAGCCGGCCGCTCTCGCGCGCAGGCAGAAGTCGGTCTCCTCCGAGTACAGGAAGTAGCCCTCGTCCCACGGGCCGACGGCCGCTCGGCAGCGGGCGCTCACCAGCAGGACGGCGCCGGTCGCCCAGTCGACCCAGCCGGGTCGTTCGTAGGCGCTGGGGTCGACGACGACCTCGCCGGCCCACGGTCGCCGTCCGGCTCGCCGACCGCCGAGCACGGCCTCGCCCAGGGCCCGCAGGAGCGTGGGGTCGCGACGCAACGAGGGCCGGGGTGCGCCGTCCGCGCCGATGATGCGGGGGACGGCGACGCCCGCCCCACTGGTGCGCAGGCCGGTGCGCAACGCGGCGACCGCGCCCGGCTCCAGCCGGACGTCCGGGTTCAGCACGAGCACGTCGTCGGACGCCGGGACGCGCTCCAGCGCGTGGTTGATGGCCGCGGCGTAACCGGCGTTGCGGCCCGTGCTGAGGCGCAGCGCGTCCGGTGCCAGCTGCGCCACGACGTCCAGCGACCCGTCGCAGGAGTCGTTGTCGACCACGACGAGCTGCCACTGGTCGATGCCGTCCATGGCGGCGGGCAGGGAGTCCAGCAGCCCCGGCAGGACGTCGGCGCTGTGGTAGGTCACGATCACGACGCTGAGTGCGCTGGCAGTGGAGGCTGCTGCATGGACGGCGCGAGGCTGGTTCATCGCCCGCGATTCTGCCGCACGGCCAGCAGCGTGCGCGGGCGTTTCAGGCAGAACCACCCGACAGGCCGGCGCTCAGCGCCGCCGCCGTCTCGTCCGGCGCACCGACCAGCAACCGGTGCACTCGCACGCGCTGGAGCATGGTGGACAGCACCTGCAGCGCGCGGCCCGCGTCGACGTGGTGGGTGAACCCTCGGCGCAGCAAGGTTTCCAACGCCGCCGAGCGGTCGGCGGCCTCGAGGTGCGGTGTCGCGTCGCCGCGCTGGCTGAGCACCACGTCACTGACCTCCAGTGGTGCGGGTTCCGCCCGGGCGCCGAGGTCGCCGGCGGTGACGAAGCGCTCGCCGTCACCGAAAGTGCCCGTGACCCCGAGGTAGTCGGCCGCCCACGCTGACAGGCCCAGCGGGCGCGGGTAGGCGACGAGGGCGCCGTCGACCCAGCGCAGGCAGAGCGACTCGTCCGACACGTAGTCCCAGCCCGCACGCAGCAGCGCGGCCACGAGCGTGCTCTTGCCGTGACCCGACGGGCCGGGCAGCACCAGTGCCCGGCCCGCGCGCGCCACCACCCCGGCATGCAGCGCGAGCGCCGGAGTGTGCGCGACGGCGGTGAGGTTGACCGCCGCCAGCGCCGCGCTGACGGCCTCGGGCCGGCTGGAGCAGGTCACCTGGCCCAGATCGGACGAGACGACGAACGGCCCCTGGCCGGTCACCGATATCCGGCGGGCGTTCGGCGTGCCAGTCGAGCCGAGATCGCCCAGCAGGTGGCCGAGCAGGCGGCCCAGCTCGGCGTCGTCCACCTCGATGCGCAGGGGGACGTCCAGCGCCGTCAGGTCGAAGCCAGTAGTGGCGGTCGCCGGAGAGGCCACGGGCTCGCTCACCCGGCGTCGGAGGCGTCGGCGAGCAGGCCCTCGGCCCGGAACGTCGCGAGCGCGGAGACGACGTCGGGGCGGATCTGCTCGGCACCGACCGCGTAGGCCGCTGCGAGCAGCTCGACGATGCGCTGCTCGCTCAGGGTGCCGTCGACCAGCCGCCACACGTCGCTGGCGGTGTCGTTGAGCATGACGACCTGCTCGCTGCTGGGGGCGTACAGGCAGACCCGGCCGTCGAGCTCGACCTCGGTCACCCCGGCGAGCGGCGGGCCGACCACGGCGTCGGGGTGGCTCATGTGAGCAGCGTAGCCAGGGATGGACCGCGGCTCGGGGCACTTCGGGAACACCCCACGATCACCTGACGGTGACGAAGGATCAGCGCTGCGTCAGACCTAGCCTCCAACGGGGGGCAATGTCCCCATTTCACGATGCGTGACGACGCGGCCCCCCTATTGTGAGATCACCGACCAGTCGAAGGGGTCTCGATGGAAGCCAAGGGTTCTGGCATCAGCCGCCGCCAGGCGCTGCGCGCTGGCGCGTACGTCGCCGGTGCGGCGTGGGTGGTGCCAGCGGTCACCGTCATCGGTGCCGGTCCAGCGAGCGCCGACTCACCGAGCGGCCAGACTCCGTCGCAGCAGCCGCAGGTGAAGGGCGAGCAGTACGAGCGTGGCGTGCCGACGGCAGCCGAGCAGCCGTCGTCCCTGGCCTACACCGGCGCCAACGCGGGGGGCGCGGCGATGATCGGCGCGGGCCTGGTGGCCGGCGGTGCGGCGCTGGCGGTGGCGAGCCGTCGCCGGCAGCCGGCGACGGTCGCGGGAGCGGCTGACGGCGAGCCGTCCGGCGACTGACGCCCGGCACAGGCGGTCGAGGCCGCCGCCGTAGCATGGAGCACCCCGTCCCCTCACGGAGGCGGGGTGCTCGTGCTGTCCGGCACGATCCGTCCGGCAACGACCCGCGCTGGAGATCATGAGCCTCACCGGCATCCTCGACGCCTTCTTCGCCGACCCCGCGGTGCGGTCCGCGCGCGATCTGGCACGCAGCGGCGCGCAGGCGACGCTCGACCTGTCGGCGCCGGTCGGTGCCTATCCGGCGGTAACTGCCGCGTTGGCTGCCGATCCGGCGCACGAGGGCGCGGGACGCACGGTGCTGGCAGTGACCGCCACCACCCGTGAGGCAGAGGACCTCGCCTCCGCGCTGCGGTGCTTCCTGCCGCCCGACTCGGTGGTGGAGTTCCCGTCGTGGGAGACGCTGCCCCACGAGCGGCTGAGCCCGCGCAGCGACACGGTCGGGCGTCGACTGGCGGTGCTGCGGCGACTCGCGCACCCCGCCGCCGACGACGAGACCACCGGCCGGATCAGCGTCGTCGTGGCGCCGGTTCGGGCCGTGCTGCAGCCGCTCGTCAAGGGCCTCGGTGACCTCGAGCCGGTGCAGCTCGCCGCCGGTGACGAGGCCGAGCTGGACGACGTCGCCCGGCGGCTCGCCGGCGCCGCCTACACCCGCACCGACCTCGTCGAGCGCCGCGGGGACTTCGCGGTGCGCGGTGGCATCCTCGACGTCTTCCCGCCCACCGAGGAGCACCCGCTGCGCGTGGAGTTCTGGGGCGACACCGTCGAGGAGATCCGCTGGTTCTCCGTCGCCGACCAGCGCAGCCTCGAGGTGGCCCAGCACGGCCTGTGGGCGCCGCCCTGCCGTGAGCTGCTGCTCACCGACGAGGTTCGCCAGCGGGCCCGCGAGCTCGCGCCGCAGCTGCCCGGCGTCACCGACCTGCTCGACAAGGTCGCCGAGGGGATCGCCGTCGAGGGCATGGAGTCGCTCACCCCCGCGCTGGTCGGCGACGGCATGGAGCTGCTCACCGACGCGCTGCCCGACGGCGCCCACGTGCTGGTGTGCGACCCCGAGCGCGTGCGCGCCCGAGCGCACGACCTCGTCGCCACCAGCGAGGAGTTCCTGCAGGCCAGCTGGGCCAACGCGGCCGCCGGCAACGCCACCCCCATCGACCTCGAGGCGGTGCTCGGCACCGCGTCGTTCCGCACCCTCGCCGACGTGCGTGAGCACGCTGTCGCCACCGGCGTGCCCTGGTGGAGCGTCGGGCCGTTCGCGGCGGACCTCGAGACGTCGTCCGCCGAGACGGTGGTGGACGACGACACCGTTCGCGCGGTCGACGCCCACGAGGTCGAGTCGTACCGCGGCGACACCCAGCGGGCGCTCGACGACCTGGCCGGCTGGACGTCGTCCGGCTGGCGCGTCGTGGTGGTCACCGAGGGGCACGGGCTCGTGCAGCGCGTCGTCGAGGTGCTCTCGGAGCGCGATATCGCGGCGCGGGCCGTCGACAGCCTCGACGACCTGCCGGAGCCGTCGGTGGTGCACGTCACCACCGGCAGCCTGGGGCGCGGCTTCGTGGCCGAGGGCGTGCGCCTCGCGGTCGTCACCGAGACCGACCTGACGGGTACCGCGGGGCAGACCACCAAGGACATGCGCCGCATGCCCGCGCGCCGCCGCAACGTCGTCGACCCGTTGCAGCTCAAGCCCGGCGACTACGTCGTGCACGAGCAGCACGGCGTCGGCCGGTTCGTCGAGATGATGCAGCGCACGGTGCAGGGCAGCACCCGCGAGTACCTCGTGATCGAGTACGCGCCGAGCAAGCGGGGCCAGCCCGGCGACCGGCTGTTCGTGCCGAGCGACTCGCTCGACCAGGTGACGCGGTACGTCGGCGGTGAGGCGCCGACGCTGAACAAGCTCGGTGGCGGCGACTGGGCCAAGACGAAGGGCCGCGCGCGCAAGGCGGTCAAGCAGATCGCCGGCGAGCTGATCCGCCTTTACTCGGCACGAATGGCCTCGCCCGGCCACGCCTTCGCGCCCGACACGCCGTGGCAGCGTGAGCTCGAGGACGCCTTCGCCTACGTGGAGACCCCTGACCAGCTCGTGACGATCGACGAGGTCAAGGCCGACATGGAGCGCTCTGTGCCCATGGACCGCCTCATCTGCGGGGACGTCGGCTACGGCAAGACCGAGATCGCCGTGCGGGCCGCCTTCAAGGCGGTGCAGGACGGCAAGCAGGTCGCGGTGCTGGTGCCCACGACGCTGCTGGTTCAGCAGCACCTGCAGACGTTCGGCGACCGCTACGCGAACTTCCCGGTGAACGTCGCGGCGCTGTCGCGGTTCCAGACCGACAAGGAGGCCGAGCAGGTCAAGGCCGGGATCCGCGACGGCAGCATCGACGTCGTCATCGGCACCCACCGGCTGCTCACCAGCGAGGTGCGGTTCAAGGACCTCGGACTCATCGTCGTCGACGAGGAGCAGCGCTTCGGCGTCGAGCACAAGGAGCAGCTGAAGGCGATGCGGACGGCGGTCGACGTCCTCGCGATGAGCGCCACCCCGATCCCGCGCACGCTCGAGATGGCCGTGACCGGGATCCGTGAGATGTCTACTCTCGCAACGCCTCCGGAGGAGCGGCACCCCGTGCTGACGTTCGTCGGCGCCTACGACGAGAAGCAGATCGCCGCCGCGATCCGCCGTGAGCTGCTGCGCGAGGGCCAGGTCTTCTACGTCCACAACCGCGTGAGCTCGATCGAGAAGGCGGCGAGCCGGCTGCGCGAGCTCGTGCCCGAGGCGCGCATCGCCACCGCCCACGGGCAGATGGGCGAGCACAAGCTCGAGCAGGTGGTCGTCGACTTCTGGGAGAAGCGCTTCGACGTCCTGGTGTGCACCACCATCGTCGAGACCGGTCTCGACATCAGCAACGCCAACACGTTGATCCTCGAGCGTGCGGAGAACTTCGGCCTCTCGCAGCTGCACCAGCTGCGGGGCCGGGTGGGCCGCGGACGCGAGCGGGCCTACGCGTACTTCCTCTACCCGCCCGAGAAGCCGCTCACCGAGACGGCGATCGACCGACTGCAGACCATCGCCCAGAACACCGACCTCGGCTCGGGTATGGCCGTCGCGATGAAGGACCTCGAGATCCGCGGAGCAGGCAACCTGCTCGGCGGCGAGCAGTCCGGGCACATCGAGGGCGTCGGCTTCGACCTCTACATCCGGCTCGTCGGCGAGGCCGTCGCCGAGTACCGCGGCGACACCGAGGCGGCGCCAGCCGAGATGAAGGTCGAGCTGCCCGTCGACGCGCACCTGCCGCACGAGTACGTGCCCGGTGAGCGGCTGCGCCTCGAGGCCTACAAGAAGCTCGCGGAGGCCGACTCCGACGCCGCCGTCGAGGCGGTGCGCGAGGAGCTGGTCGACCGGTACGGCGAGCCGCCGGCGCCGGTCGAGAACCTGCTCGAGGTCGCGCGCCTGCGCGTGCTGGCCCGCAGGGCCGGCCTCACCGACATCGCGGTGCAGGGTAACCACGTGCGCTTCGCACCCGTCGAGCTGCGCGAGAGCCAGCAGCTGCGGCTCACGCGGCTCTATCCCGGGTCGCAGGTGCGGCCCGCGGTGCGCATGATCCAGGTGCCCAAACCCACCACCGCGCGTATCGGCGGCCGCCCGCTGCGCGACGCCGAGGTGCTGGCGTGGGCGCGCGACCTCGTGCAGGCGGTGCTGCTGGACGACGTCGCCGGGGCAGCGAAGGTCGCCACCACCTGAGTGAGGTCGGCGAGCGACCGGCGGCGGGTGCGGGGCGGTCGTCGCCCGCGCGGCGCCTAGGCTTAGGCTCTGGCGGGGCCGTGTGCGGGTGAACGCCTGCCACCGGGCTCGCGACTGAGCCACCTCAGGGACCGAAGGGACAGCGGTGTTCGACACCTCCAGTGACTCCACGGCGGCACGACGCGCGGGACGGCGCGGGCTCAAGGCCGCGGCCGCTGCTGCGGTGGCAGCCGTCGCGCTGGCCGCCTGCACCCCGGGCCAGGCCGGTGCGGCCGCGATCGTCGGCGACCGGCGCATCAGCACCAGCGAGGTGAGCCAGGCGGCGCAGGGCATCAAGCAGGGCAACCCGCAGCTGGCCCAGGGCCAGGGGCTCGAGCGCACGGTGCTGTTCTTCCTCGTCATCTCGCCGTACGTGCTGTCGGCGGCTGAGCAGAACGGCGTGGGCGTCAGCGCCGACACCGCACGGGAGATGCTGCCCAACGTCCACGACGCCGACCCTGGAGCGGTGCGCGTGCTGCGCACCTTCGTGGCGCTGCAGAAGCTGCAGCAGGCCGGCAAGAACGACGCACTCACCCAGATCCAGAAGGACGTCGCGGCGGCCGAGCCGGAGCTCAACCCGCGCTACGGCACGTTCGACGTCAAGCAGATGGCCGTGGTCGACGCACCCCCGAACTGGATCGCGCCGCGCGCCGAGCCCACCGCGTCGTCCGGCGACACGCCCTGATCCGCGGTGAGCGCGCCGGCTGACCTCGTCCTGCTCGTCACGACCCCACGAGTCGCCGCTGGCCTGCTCACGCGGGCCGGGTGGCAGGCGCTCGAGCAGGCCGACCGGGTGCTGTGCGCCGACCTCGCCGATCCGACGCCGGCCGCAGTCGCCGACGCGGGCGTGGGGGTCGAGCAGGCTGCGCAGCAGGACGCCGCGTCGCTCGCCCGGGCGCTCGTGGAGGCGGCGGCCACGTCGTCGGTGGTCTGGCTGAGCTCACCGGACGGCGACCCCGGCCTCACCGACGCGCTGGCCGCTGAGCTGTCGCGCGTGGCCGCCCACGCTGACCCCCCGTCAGTGGAGGTGCTCGTGGCGAGCCACGACGTGCGGGGGGCGCGGCTGCTCGACCTGGTCGAGGTGATGGACAGGCTGCGCTCACCCGGCGGCTGTCCGTGGGACGCCGAGCAGACTCACGAGAGCCTGGTGCCCTACCTGGTCGAGGAGGCCTACGAGGCCGCGGAGGCGCTGGAGTCGGACGACCGAGCCGCGATGCGCGAGGAGCTGGGCGACGTCCTGCTGCAGGTGGCCTTCCACGCTCGCGTCGGTCAGGAGCACCCCATCGAGCCGTTCGACATCGACGACGTCGCATCGGGCATCGTCACCAAGCTGGTGCGCCGTCACCCGCACGTCTTCGCCGTCGACAGCAGCGCAGCGGGCGACGGCGCAGTCGACGACGGCGGTGAGCCGGCCGCCGGTCACACGGCCGAGCAGGTGCAGCAGCGCTGGGACGAGCTGAAGGCGCAGGAGAAGGGCCGGGCCAGCGTGCTGGACGGCATCCCGCGCGCCCTGCCGGCGCTCGCCCGAGCCGACAAGGTGCTGAGCCGGCTGCAGCGCAGCCGCCCGGGCGCCGTCGACGAGCTGAGCGCCGTGGACGACGAGACCGCCCGCGAGCTGATCGACACCGTGCGCCGGGCGCAGGCCCGCGGCGAGGATGCCGAGGCCCGGCTGCGCCAGGCGGTGCAGGAGATCGAGGCCCGTGTGCGTCGCACCGAGGTGGCGTCGTGAGCGCCGGCAACACCGAGTCGACGCGCTTTCGCCGCACGGCCACCACCGCGCTCGACGTCCTGCTCGAGGCCGACCCACCGGCGGCCACGGCGCTGGGCGACCACCGATTCGACGACCGCCTGCCTGACCCGTCGCCGGCCGGCACGCACGCCACGCTCGGCCTGCTCGTCGACGCGACCGGAGCCCTCGACGACCTCGACGACGCCGAGCTCGACGCCCAGGACGCCGTCGACCTCGAGCTGCTGCGCTCGCGGCTCACGGCCATGCAGTGGTCGATGGGCGAACTGGCGGAGCAGACGTGGAACCCCCTCACCACCGTTCCGGCACAGGCGATCTACTCGTTGGTTGCCCGCGACACCGGTGAGCCCGAGCAGCGCGCGCGAGCCCTCGCGGCTCGGCTGAGCGCGCTGCCCGCCTACCTCGCTCACGCTCGCGACCAGCTCGGTGCCATGCCTCGGGTGCACGTCGAGACCGCGGCGGCGCAGGTCAGGGGAGCGGCGTCGCTGCTGGGTGGGACGGTCGACGCGCTGCTGGCGCGTGCGCCCGGCGAGCGGGCCGCCGTCGACACCGCGCGTGCCACTGCCGCGCAGGCGCTCGAGCAGCACGCGCGCTGGCTCGACGGCAAGCTGGCGGAGTCCGAGCGCGACCCCCGCCTCGGTGAGCGCGACTTCGCGGCCCGGCTCTGGTACTCCCTCGACACCCACACCAGCCCCGACACGCTGCTCGACCGCGCCGAGAGCGACCTCATGGCCGTCGAGGAGGAGATCGCCGAAGTGGCGGCCCTCCTGGCGCCGCGGCTGGGCATCACGGCACCGGCCTCCGATCGGGTGCGCGAGGTGCTCGACGCCCTGGCGGCGGGTGCGCCCGTGGGCGACCACGACGTCCTCGACCGCTGCCGTCGTCACCTGGCTGCTCTCACCGACCTCGTGCGCGAGCGCGATCTCGTGAGCATCCCGGACGACGCCGTCGAGGTGATCGAGATGCCCGAGGCCGACCGCGGGGTCGCCGTCGCCTACTGCGATCCTCCGGGCGCGCTCGAGCCCGGTGGCCCCGGCGGGCCGCCGCCGACGTTCTTCGCGGTGGCTCCGACGCCCTCGAGCTGGTCGGCCGCGCGGGTCGCGTCGTTCTATCGCGAGTACAACGACCACATGCTGCGCGACCTCACGGTGCACGAGGCCATGCCCGGCCACGTGCTGCAGCTCGCCCACTCCCGGCGCTTCCGCGGCGCGACCTCGGTGCGAGCCGCCCTGTGGAGCGGCACGTTCGTCGAGGGCTGGGCCGTCTACGCCGAGCAGCTGGTCGCCGACGCTCTCGAACAGCTCGCGCCCGGCGACGACGCCACGCTCGCGCTGCGCATGCAGCAGCTGAAGATGCGCCTGCGCTGCACCATCAACGCGATCCTCGACGTCCGCGTGCACGCACGGGGCATGACCGAGGGCGAGGCGATGGCACTCATGACCGGCCGTGGGCACCAGGAGGACGGCGAGGCGACGGGCAAGTGGCGGCGCGCGCTGCTCACGAGCGGCCAGCTCGCGACGTACTACGTGGGCCACGCGGAGGTGTCGGCGCTCGCGACCGACCTGCGGGCTGCGCGTCCGGGAGCCACCGACCGGGCGGTGCACGACGAGCTGCTGTCGCACGGCTCACCGTCCCCGCGGCTGTTGCGTGACCTGCTGGAACTGGTGTGACCGACCTCGTGCTGCACGGCGGTGCGGTGTTCGACGGTGAGCAGCTGGTGCCGGGCGCCACCGCCGTGGCCGTCGAGGGCGGCCGCGTCGTCGCGGTGGGCAGCGACTGCGAGGTGCGAGCCGCCGTCGGCGCGGCGCGCGAGGTCGTCGACCTGCGCGGCCGCGTGGTGCTGCCCGGCTTCACCGACGCCCACGCGCACCCGGTGCAGGGCGGCGTCGAGCGGCTGGGGTGCGACCTCACTGGGGCGGCGAGCGCGCAGGACGAGCTGGCGCGGGTGCGCGCCTACGCCGACGCCCACCCCGACCTGCCGTGGGTCGTCGGGGGTGGCTGGCTCAAGGAGCACTTCGAGGGCGGTCTGCCGACGGCGGCGGCGCTCGACGAGGTGGTTCCCGATCGCCCGGTGATGCTGCGCGACAACAGCCACCACGCCGTGTGGGTCAACAGCGCGGCGCTGCGGATCGCCGGTGCGTCGAGTGCGGGCACGCTCCACGAGGACGAGATGGACCTCGTCACACCGCACCTGCCGCCGGAGACGCTCGAGGAGCAGGTGGCCGGTCTGCTGGAGGCGCAGCGGTACCTGCACTCGCTCGGGGTGACCGGCTGGCAGGACGCCATCGTGGGCGACTACGCCGGTCATCCCGACCCCACCGACGCCTACCTGCAGGTGGCCACGTCCGGTCGGCTGACCGCCCGCGTCGTGGGCGCGCTGTGGTGGCCGCGCGGTGTCGCCCCCGACGACGTCGGGTCGGTGGTCGACGACCTCGTCGCGCGGCGTCGGCGCGTGGCCGAAGCCGTGCCCGACGGCCGGTTCCGCGCCACGAGCGTCAAGATCATGCAGGACGGCGTGGTCGAGAGCCGCACCGCCGGCCTGCTCGAGCCGTACGTCGACGCCGCCACCGGCTGCCGCTGCGGCGACGGTGTGCGCGGGCTGTCGTACGTCGCGCCCGACCTGCTGCGCGAGGTCGCCGTCCGCCTAGCGCGAGAAGGCTTTCAGCTGCACCTGCACGCCATCGGTGACCGCGCGGTGCGTGAGGCCCTCGACGCGCTCGAGACGGCGCTCGCGGACGCCGCCGCGCCGGCCGACCTGCGCCACCACGTGGCCCACCTGCAGGTCGTGCACCCGCACGAGGTGCCGCGCTTCGGCGCGCTCGGCGTCATCGCCAACCTGCAGGCGCTCTGGGCCTGCCACGAGCCGGCGATGGACGACCTCAACATCCCGATCCTCGGGCCGGAGAGGTCGGCGTGGCAGTACCCGTTCGGCGACCTCGTGCGCAGCGGCGCGCCGCTCGCGATGGGGTCCGACTGGCCCGTGTCGTCGCCGAACCCGTTCGAGGCGATCCAGGTGGCCGTGACCCGGCGTGAGCCCGGCAGCGACCGGCCGGCGCTGCTGCCCGCGCAGGCGATCGACGTCCGCACCGCGTTGTCGGCGTACACCCTCGGCTCGGCGCGGGTGAACCACCGGGACGACGCCGGCCGCGTCCGGGTCGGTGCGCTCGCGGATCTCGTGGTGCTCGATCGCGACCCCCTGGCCGTGCCGCCCGACGAGCTGGCCGACGTCGGCGTCGACCTCACCCTCGTCGACGGCGTCCCCGTGCACACGCGCCCCTGACCCACGCTCCGACTGGCAAATTCCCCGGAATTCGTACGCCTGGACCGGCCCAGCCGTGCGAATTCCGGGGAATTTGCCGGAGGCGGGGAGTGGGCCGGGGTGAGGGCGGCGTGGGGGCTCGGGCGCCCGACGCGGGGAGGCTAGGCTCGGTGCGGACCTGTCGTCGACCACACCGGAGCACGCCCGTGGCCAGCATCGAAGCAGTCGGAGCACGCGAGATCCTCGACTCCCGGGGCAACCCGACCATCGAGGTCGAGGTCGCGCTGGACGACGGGACGATCGCCCGCGCTGGCGTGCCGTCGGGCGCGTCGACCGGCGCGTTCGAGGCCGTCGAGCGCCGCGACGGCGACTCCGGCCGCTACGGCGGCAAGGGCGTGCAGAAGGCCGTGCTCGCGGTGCTCGACGACATCGGGCCCCGGCTGCTCGGCTTCGACGCGGCCGAGCAGCGGCTGGTCGACCAGGCGATGCTCGACCTCGACGGCACCGACAACAAGGGCAAGCTCGGCGCCAACGCGATCCTCGGCGTCTCGCTCGCCGTCGCGCGCGCTGCGGCCGAGTCGGCCGGTCTGCCGCTGTTCCGCTACGTCGGCGGCCCCAACGCGCACGTGCTGCCCGTGCCGATGATGAACATCCTCAACGGCGGCGCGCACGCCGACTCCGGGGTCGACGTCCAGGAGTTCATGATCGCGCCGATCGGCGCCGAGACGTTCAGCGAGGCGCTGCGCTGGGGCGCGGAGACCTACCACGCGCTCAAGGCCGTGCTGAAGGAGAAGGGCCTGGCCACCGGCCTCGGCGACGAGGGCGGCTTCGCGCCGTCGCTGCCGTCGACCAAGGATGCCCTCGACGTCATCGCCGTCGCGGTCGAGAAGGCCGGCTTCTCGCTCGGCACCGACATCGCGCTGGCCCTCGACGTCGCGGCCACCGAGTTCTACTCCGACGGCGTCTACCGGTTCGAGGGCGGCGACCGCTCGGCCGAGTGGGTCGCCGGCTACTTCGAGACGCTGCTGGGCGAGTACCCGCTGGTGTCGATCGAGGACCCGCTCGCCGAGGACGACTGGGCCGGCTGGTCGCAGCTCGTCAGCACCGTCGGGCAGCGGGTGCAGATCGTGGGCGACGACCTGTTCGTCACCAACCCCACCCGCCTGCAGCGCGGCATCGAGGAGCGCGCCGCCAACGCCCTGCTCGTGAAGGTCAACCAGATCGGTTCGCTCACCGAGACGCTGGACGCCGTCGACCTGGCTCACCGCAACGGGTTCCGCTGCATGATGAGCCACCGCTCGGGCGAGACCGAGGACACCACCATCGCCGACCTCGCCGTCGCGACGAACTGCGGTCAGATCAAGACCGGCGCCCCCGCCCGCAGCGAGCGCGTCGCGAAGTACAACCAGCTGCTGCGCATCGAGGAGGAGCTCGACGACGCCGCCCGCTACGCCGGACGGCAGGCCTTCCCGCGCTTCGGGGGCTGAGCAGCCCATGGGGGCGGGACGACGGCCGCCGGGCAGCGGGGCCAAGGGCACCGGTGCCCGCGGTGGCTCGCGCGCGGGTACGCGGCCCGGTGCGGGCGGTGCTCGCACCGGCGTGCGTCCGGCCGCGGCGGTGGCCGGCCGCCCGCAGCGTGGGGGAGCGGGCGCTGGGCGTCCTAGCCGCATGCTGCGGTTCGTCGTGCTCGGCGGCGTGCTCGCCGTGCTCGCGGTGCTGCTCGCCCCCGCGCTGCGGTCGTACCTCGCGCAGCAGCAGCAGATCGGCGCCCTGCGCGAGCACGTGCGCGAGCAGCAGGCCACGGTGACCCAGCTCGAGAAGGACCGTGCCGCCTGGAACGACCCCGCCTACGTGAAGGCGCAGGCGCGCGACCGGCTGAAGTTCGTCATGCCGGGCGAGCGCGCCTACACCGTCATCGACCCTCGGCCCGCGAAGGACCAGGCGACGACGTCCCCGGTGCGAGCGGCGGCCGAGACCGCGCGCGGCGACCGCTCGTGGTTCGGCGACATGTGGCGCTCGGCGCAGATCGCGGGCTCGGCGTCCGCGGGCGCCAAGTGACCGACGTCCCGGGGGGTGCGGGCGGGGTCGACGCCGCTGACCTGGCGGCGGTCGAGCAGCAGCTCGGGCGCCGGCCGCGCGGTGTGGTGGGTGTGGCCCACCGCTGCCCGTGCGGCGCACCGGACGTCGTCGAGACCGTGCCGCGGCTGGACGACGGCACGCCCTTCCCGACGACGTACTACGCCACCTGCCCACGGCTCACCGGCGCCATCAGCACGCTCGAGTCGTCCGGCCTCATGGCGCGCATGACCGAGCGTCTGGCGGACGACGCCGACCTGGCCGACCGCTACCGCGCTGCGCACGAGGACTACCTGCGCCGCCGGAATCGGCTCGGCGAGGTGGCCGAGATCGCAGGCATCAGCGCGGGTGGCATGCCCACGCGGGTGAAGTGCCTGCACGTGCTCGTCGGCCACGCGCTGGCGGCGGGCCCGGGCGTGAACCCGTTCGGCGACGAGGCGCTCGAGGCCCTGGGCGAGTGGTGGGCGCCCGGCAGCTGCGTGGCGCCGGAGGGGGAAGACTCGTGACTCGCGTAGCGGCCTTCGACTGCGGCACCAACTCCTTGCGTCTGCTGGTGGCGGACGTCGACCCCGGCCGCGGCACGCTTACCGATGTCGAGCGGGTCATGGAGGTCGTGCGTCTCGGTGAAGGTGTTGACCGCACCGGACGCCTTGCGCCGCAAGCGTTGCAGCGCACCTTCGCCGTCGCCGACCGGTACGCCGAGCGCTGCCGCGAGCTGGGGGTGGAGCGGATGCGGTTCGTGGCGACGTCTGCCTCGCGGGACGCCGACAACCGCCAGGACTTCGTCGACGGCGTGCGCGAGCGGCTCGGCATCGAGCCCGAGGTCATCGCCGGCAGCGAGGAGGCGGCGCTGTCGTTCGTTGGCGCGACCTTCGAGCTGCTGGCGGACGACGTGCCGAACCCGTTCGTCGTGGTCGACATCGGTGGTGGCTCGACCGAGGTGGTGCGCGGTGAGCGCGCGGTGGAGTCGGCGCTGTCGGTCGACGTCGGCTGCGTGCGGCTCACGGAGCGGCACCTGCACGACGACCCGCCTACCGAGGCCCAGGTCGAGGCCGCTCGCGGCGACATCGACCGCGCGCTCGATCGGGTGGCTGACTGCGTTGCGCTGCAAGGGGTCTCGACGCTGGTCGGGCTGGCTGGGTCGGTCACTACCGTGGCCGCTGAGGCGCTGCACCTGCCGGGCTACGACGCTGGGCGCATCCACCGGGCGCGCCTCGGCGTCGACGACGTGCGTGCGGCGTGCGACCGCCTGCTCGCCATGACGCGGGCCGAGCGCGCCGCACTGCCGTTCATGCACCCCGGGCGCGTCGACGTCATCGGCGCCGGCGCCCTGGTGTGGCGGCGGGTGATCGACCGAGTGCAGGCCGAGTCCGGCATCACCGACGTCCTGGTGAGCGAGCGCGACATCCTCGACGGCATCGCCTTCAGCATCGCCTGACCCCACCATCCCGTTTCCGCCACTCAAGCTGGTTTGCGCCCCCCAAGCCGCCGCGAGGCGGTCTGGGTGGCGCAACGATGGGTCGGGCCGCCTGGCAGGATCGGCGCATGGCGGTCGAGGGTCACTACGCGGTCGTGCTCCTGGTGGACCCGCGCGGTCGGATCCTGCTGCAGGAGCGCGACGAGCACTACCGCGAGCTGGCCGGCGGTCGCTCGTGAGCACCCACCCGCACCCGATCACGGGGCAGGAGTTCACCTCGCCGGTGCCGCCGGGCACCGGCTGGCCGGGCGACCCGGCCCAGCCCCGCACTGCGCGTGCGCACACCGCGGCCGACGTCGCCCGGCTGGCGTCGTCGTCCCGCGACGTCGCCGCCCTCGACGCCCGCGTGTCGGTGTGCCGGGCCTGCCCGCGGCTGGTCGAGTGGCGCGAGGACGTCGCGCGCAGCGGCCGGCGGGCGTCGTTCGCCGACCAGCCCTACTGGGGCCGCCCCGGGCCCGGCTTCGGCGACACGCACCCGCGCCTGCTCGTCGTCGGGCTCGCGCCTGCCGCCAACGGCACCAACCGCACCGGCCGCATGTTCACCGGCGACCGCAGCGGCGACTGGATCTACGCCGCCCTCCACCGCGCCGGGTACGCGAGCGTCCCGTGGTCGCGGCACGCCGGCGACGGGCAGCACCTCGACGGCGCGCGCATCGTCGCGGCGGTGCGGTGCGCCCCGCCCGCCAACAAGCCGACCCCCGACGAGCGCGCCACCTGCGCCCCCTGGCTCGACCGCGACGTCGAGCTGGCGCTGCCGACCCTGCGCGTGGTGCTGGCGCTGGGCTCGATCGGCTTCGAGGCGTTCCTGGCCGCCGCACGCCGTGCCGGGTGGGCGGTGCCGCGACCCAAGCCCCGCTTCGGGCACGGCGTCGAGGTGCCGCTCGTGACGCCGGACGGCCGCGTCGTCCCGCTGCTCGCCAGCTACCACGTCAGCCAGCAGAACACGTTCACCGGCAAGCTCACCGAGGCGATGCTCGACGACGTCCTCGCTCGCGTGAGACGGCTCACCGACCCGCCCGGCGCCCTGGAATCATGACGGCATGAGCCTGTTCGCCGTCACCGTGCTCGGCCACGACCGGCCGGGGATCGTCGCCGACACCACCGCCGCGCTCGCCCGCCTCGGGGGCAACCTCGAGGACTCCACGATGACGCTGCTGGGCGGCCACTTCGCCATGCTGCTGCTCGTGCGCACCGGGAGCGGGCGGGAGGGCGTCGAGCACGCGCTGCAGCCGCTCGGCGCCGACGGGTTGCTCACGGTGGACGTGCGCGAGGTCACGGACGACGCCGCGACGCCCGCACCGGCGTCCGACCTGCACGTGCTGAGCGTGCACGGCGCCGACCGGGCGGGCATCGTCAGCGCCGTCACCGGCGTGCTCGCCGGTGCGGGTGGCAACGTCACCGACCTCACGACCCGCCTGGCCGGTGGCCTCTACGTGCTGCTCGCCGACGTCGCGCTGCCGGCGTCCGTCGACGTCGCGGCCCTGCGCCAGGCGCTCGCGGCCACAGCGGACGAGCTCGGCGTCGACGTCTCGCTGCGCCCGGTCGACACCGACGAGCTGTGAGCGAGCCCTTGCTCGTCATGCCGCAGCTGCCGGACGGCGTGGTGCGCGACGTCGTGCGCGCCCCGGCCCGGGTGCTGTCGACGCCCGGACTCGACGTCGATCCCACCGACCCCGACGTGGTGCAGCTGGCCGCGGACCTGCTGGCGACCCAGGCCGTGTCGCCCGGGTGCGTCGGGCTGGCTGCGCAGCAGGTGGGCGTCGCCTGGCGGGTCTTCAGCGTCGACGTCTCCGCACATCCCAAGACCCGCACGTGCCACGGTGCCTTCGTGCTGTGCAACGCCGTCGTCGTCGAGGGTTCGCGGCGTGAGAGGGGCCGTGAGGGCTGCCTGTCGGTTCCCGATCTCACCGGAGACGTCAAGCGCTACCGCAGGGTCGTCGTGCGCGGGCTGCTGCCGGTGACGGGCGAGCAGGTGACGATCGCGACCGACGCCTTCGAGGCCGTCGCGCTGCAGCACGAGATCGACCACACCGACGGCGCGCTGTTCCTCGACCGCGTGGCGGGGGCGCACGCCCTGCACGCCCGCCAGACCTACCTCTAACCCCACCACCTCTCCCGTGGGTTTGGCGCGGGGGCACCCTGCGGCCAACCTATGGCAGCTGGGGCACCCAGTGGCCACCGCCGAGTGCAGTGATCTTCCCCAGTCGGGGGTCTGGCCGCCCCGGACGGCGGGTCTGGCCGCTCTAGGCTGGGTGCGCCCCCGTAGCCCAACCGGCAGAGGCAGACGCCTTAAAAGCGTCCGAGTGCGGGTTCGAACCCCGTCGGGGGCACGCCGACGCGCCGACCGGGAACTGCCGCGCCGTCGCCCGCGTCTGACAGGGTGGCGGGAACTTTCGACGGCGTTCCCGCATTGACTGGTGTGACGGCCCGCGACGGCGGGACGCCAACGGGCCCGCACGGGCCGAGGAGGAGCACGATGAGCAACCCGGTGTTCGAGCGGATGAAGGACAGCCGCGGCTACGCCACGTTCGGCCCGCCCGGAGCCACGCGTCAGCCCAGCGGGTACGCCACGCCGTCCCCGGACGAGCTCGAGACGATGTACAACGCGCCGTCCGCGACGCCGGTCGACACCCGCCGGATGACCTACGACGACGTCGTGGTCAAGACGGCGATCGTCTTCGCGGCCGTGCTCGTGGGTGGTGTGGTCGGCTGGAAGGTCCCTGGCCTGATGTGGGTCGGCCTCATCGGCGGCCTCGTGCTGGGTCTGGTCAACTCGTTCAAGAAGAGCCCCAGCCCGGCGCTCATCGTCGGCTACGGCCTGCTCGAGGGCGTGGCCCTCGGCGGCATCAGCATGTTCTTCGAGGGACGCTACCCAGGCATCGTCGCGCAAGCCGTGCTCGGCACGCTCAGCGTCTTCGCCGCCGTGCTCGTGGGCTTCCGCAGCGGCAAGCTGCGCACCTCGCCGAAGCTGAACAAGATCTTCTTCATCGCGATCGGCGGGTACCTGCTGTTCTCGCTGGTCAACCTCGGCCTGATGGTGTTCGCCGGCCAGGACTCCCTGCGCGCCGGCCCCCTCGGCCTGGTGATCGGCGCCTTCGCGGTGCTGCTCGCGTCGTACTCGCTGGTCATGGACTTCGAGTTCATCAAGGCCGGCGTCGAGCAGGGCGCCCCGGCCAAGTTCGCCTGGACGGCGGCCTTCGGTCTCGTCGTCACGCTCGTCTGGCTCTACATCGAGATCCTGCGGATCCTCGCGATCCTGCGCGGCGACTGACGCTCGCACTCCTACTGCCTGGCGGGTCGTCACGAACGAGGTGGCGGCCCGCCGGTGCGTGCGGGGACCTATGGCAGAGTGCGGGCGTGGACGACGTCCGTGAGCAGCTCGAGCGGGAGGCCGCCCGCGTCACCGACCGCCTGCGCGCCATGGCCCTCGACCGCCTCCAGCGCCCGGACGGCGAGGGGCAGGCTCTGGAACAGCGCGTTCACGCCGCGGCCCAGACCCTCGCCGACCTCGCCGCCGACGCAGCAGGGCGCGAGCGCCGTCCGCTGCCGGTGCTCGCGACGCACGGCGTCGCCGATCAGCTGGCCGTTACGGCCGCCGACGTCCTCGCCGAGGCTGACGAGCCGCGCCGGCGTGAGGCTCTCGACGTCCTCGTCGCCCTGCGCCGCACCCTCTGAGTGCGGCGCAGGGCGCACGCCGGGTCAGCTGAGGCGCTCGTAGATGATGGCCATGCCCTGGCCACCGCCCACGCACATCGTCTCCAGGCCGAAGGTCTTGTCGCGCGAGGCCAGGCCGTTGAGCAGCGTCGTCGTGATGCGCGCGCCGGTGGCCCCGAACGGGTGGCCGAGCGCGATCGCGCCGCCGTGCACGTTCAGCTTGTCGTGGTCGATGCCGAGGTCGGCCGCGCTCGGCAGCACCTGCGCCGCGAAGGCCTCGTTGATCTCGACCAGGTCGATGTCGTCGATGGTCATGCCGGCCCGGGCGAGTGCCTGGCGTGACGCCTCGACGGGGCCGAGCCCCATGATCTCGGGCGACAGCGCCGAGACGCCGGTCGACACCACGCGCGCGAGCGGCGTGAGCCCGAGCTCGCGGGCCTTGGTGTCGCTCATGACCACGAGTGCCGCCGCGCCGTCGTTGAGCGGGCAGCAGTTGCCGGCCGTGATGGTGCCCTGCTCGCGGAACACCGGGTTCAGCTGCGAGACGCCTTCGAGCGTGACGCCGGGTCGCGGGCCGTCGTCGGTCGAGACGACCGTGCCGTCGGGCGTGGTGATCGGCGTGATCTCGCGGGCGAAGAAGCCGTCGGCGATGGCTTTCTCGGCGCGGTTCTGGCTCTCGACGCCCCACGCGTCCTGCTCGGCGCGGGTCACGCCACGGAAGGTCGCGACGTTCTCGGCGGTCTGGCCCATCGACAGGTAGATGTCGGGCAGCTGGCCCTGCTCGCGCGGGTCGCTCCACACCTCGTTGGTGCGCGCCATCTCGGCCATGCGGGCCTGGGCCTCGGCGAAGCGGGGGTTCTGCAGCCCCTCCTCGCCCTCACCGGCGCCCTTGAAGTTGCGGTAGCGGCTGACGCACTCGACGCCGGCCGAGACGAAGACGTCACCCTCACCGGCCTTGATCGCGTGGAAGGCCATGCGGGTGGTCTGCACGCTGGACGCGCAGTAGCGGTTGACGGTGGCGCCCGGCACCGAGTCGAGCCCCGCGAGGACGGCGACCACGCGCGACATGTTGAAGCCCTGCTCACCCGACGGCTCGGCGCAGCCGAGGTACAGGTCGTCGATGTGCGACGCGTCGAGGCCGGGCACCTTGTCGAGCGCCGCGCGCACGACGGTGGCGGCCAGGTCGTCTGGCCGGACGTCCTTCAGCGAGCCCTTGAACGCGCGCCCGATCGGGCTGCGGGCGGTCGAGACGATGACGGCCTCGGACATGACGGGCTCCTCGGATTGTCCGGCCCCGGGATCGACAGCGATCGGCCGGGTGGTTCGGGTGGATTGCCGCGGTCGATGCTACTCGGCGGTAGGGGAGGTGGTCGCCGTGACCTGCGTCTCGTTCGAGCCGTCCTCGGTGGCCGGCGACGCCTCGGCCGGCTCCTGACGCCGCCGGCGCAGCACCGCCCACCGGCCCCGCGGCCCGCGCTGCTCGCCGGCCACCTCGGTGGCGCTGACCTCGGTGCCGGGGTCGGCGGCCGACGCGACGGCCGCGACGGTGATCGGCCCGATCCCCTCGCCGCGGCGGGCGTCGGGTAGGCGCTCGGCGCCGCCGTCCGGCCAGTAGCCGAGCGCTGCGGCCACCGACGGCAGCATGGCCCGCGCGGCCGCGGCGTACCCGGCGGACGACGGGTGGAAGCGATCGGCGCTGAACATCTCGGCCGGGACGCGACGGAACTCATCACCCAGCAGGTCGCCCAGCGACACCGTGCGAGCGCCGGCCTCGACGGCGCTGACGGTCTGCGCGGCGGCGAGGTCGCGGCTGAGCCGACGCGCGATGAGCCGCAGCGGCTGGGGAACGGGCTCGATGGTGCCGAGGTCAGGGCAGGTGCCCACCACGACCTGGCAGCCGAGGTCGACGAGCCGCTCGACCGTCTGCGCGAGGTGTCGGACGGCGACGGCGGGCCGCACGCGGTGGGTGACGTCGTTCGCCCCGACCATGATGATCACGGCGTCGGGCACCACGCCGGGGCGCACCTCGTCGAGCAGCCGGTCGAGCTGCCCGGCGAGGTCGGCGGAGACGGCCCCGACGACGGCCACGGTGGTGAGCCGGACGGCCCGACCGGAGACGGCGGCCAGCCCCCGCGCGACGACGGCGCCGGGCGCGTGCTCGGGCAGGTCGGCGCCCAACCCGGCGGCCGAGGAGTCGCCGAGCACCGCGAGCTCGATTGGCTCGCCCGCCCCGGCACCGTAGACGCCGTCGGCGTCCGGCCGGGCGGCCCCGAACGGCGTGCCGATCGTGCGCCGGGCGAGCTTCATCTCCAGCGCCATCACCCCGACGCCGAGCGCGCCGAGCGCGGTGACGCCACCCCCTCCGAAGGCTGCCGCGGCAGCCACCTTGCGGGCCCGACGGGCGCGACCCATGGACATCCCTCCCCGACCGTGATCTTCATCGCCACCGTACCCGCCGGGGCCGACCGAGGCGCGGCGTTCAGTCGTGGGTGTAGCGGGCGAGGAACTCGCCGACGTACCGCCGCGCGTTCGTGCTGACGTGCGGGCCGTGCATGAACGCGGCCACCGTGAAGTCGAGCTCGGTGAAGCGCTGGGCGGTGCGCTGGCTGAGCCGGAAGTCGCTGCAGAAGAAGGGCACGGACCAGCCGATGCCGCGCCAGTTGAACAGCGCGTCGCCGACCACCAGGACGCCGGTGGGCTCGTGCAGCAGCGACACGTGCCCCGGGGAGTGGCCGGGGGTGTGGACGACCCGCAGCCCTCCGGCCACCGGGAGCACCTGGCCGTCCGCGAGCTCCTCGTCGACCGGCACGGGCTCGAAGGCTGGCTTGCCGCTGCGCGAGCCGCGGGTGAGCAGGCGGCCGAGCCGCAGCGACTGGTCGCGAGGCGGCGCGATCCCGCTGCGGGCGGCGGCGGCGTCGTCGGCGTGGATCGCCACCGCCTCAGCGCCGGTGCGGCGCACCATCTCTGCCGCACCGCCCGCGTGGTCGGCGTGGGCGTGCGTGAGCAGGATGCGGGTGACCTGCTCGGGCGCGATACCGAGGTGGGTGAGCGCGGCGCTGATCTTCGCCGGTGACTTCTTCACGCCGCAGTCGACGAGCGTCACCTGGCCGTCGTCGTCGCGCAGGACGTAGCCGTTGACGAAGCTGGCGAGCAGGGGCAGGCGCCAGACGTTCGGCGCGAGCTCGATGGCGGGTGCGGTGGCCACGCGCCGAGCCTACGGCGACCCCGTCCCCGACAAATACCCGGGAAGTTGTGCGCCTGGCATCGCGTAGGCGTCGAAGTTCCCCGGAATTTGCCGGGAGACGGGATCTGGGACCATGGCCCGGTGAAGTACGCAGAGCACATCGCCGACCTCGTGGGCAACACGCCCCTCGTCAAGCTGAACTCGGTCACCGAGGGGATCACCGCCACGGTGCTCGCCAAGGTCGAGTACATGAACCCGGGCGGGAGCGTGAAGGACCGCATCGCGCTGCGCATGGTGGAAGCGGCCGAGGCGTCCGGTGCCCTGAAGCCCGGCGGCACGATCGTCGAGCCGACGAGCGGCAACACCGGCGTCGGCCTCGCGCTCATCGCGCAGCGCAAGGGCTACCACTGCATCTTCGTGTGCCCCGACAAGGTGAGCGAGGACAAGCGCAACGTGCTCAAGGCGTACGGCGCCGACGTCGTCGTGTGCCCGACCGCCGTGGCGCCCGACCACCCCGACAGCTACTACTCCGTGAGCGACCGGCTGGTGCGCGAGGTCGAGGGCGCCTGGAAGCCCGACCAGTACTCCAACCCGGAGGGCCCGGCGAGCCACTACGCCAGCACGGGCCCGGAGATCTGGGCCGACACCGACGGCAAGGTCACGCACTTCGTGGCCGGCGTGGGCACGGGCGGCACCATCACCGGCACCGGCCGCTACCTCAAGGACGTCTCGGCCGACCGCGACGGCGGCCCGGTCGTCGTCGTGGGCGCCGACCCTGAGGGCTCGGTGTACTCCGGCGGCACCGGCCGGCCGTACCTCGTCGAGGGCGTGGGCGAGGACTTCTGGCCGACCGCCTACGACCCTTCGGTGCCCGACCGCATCGTCGCGGTGAGCGACGCGGACTCGTTCGAGATGACCCGCCGCCTCGCCCGCGAGGAGGGCCTGCTCGTCGGCGGCTCCTGTGGCATGGCGGTCGTGGCCGCCCTGGAGGTCGCGCGCGAGCTCGGCCCGGATGACGTCGTCGTCGTGCTGCTGCCCGACAGCGGCCGCGGCTACCTGTCGAAGATCTTCAACGACGGCTGGATGTCGTCGTACGGCTTCATGCGCGCGGACGGCGAGAAGACCGTCGGCGACGTCCTGCACGCCAAGGCCGGTGACCTGCCGGCGCTCGTGCACACGCACCCCAGCGAGACGGTGCGCGACGCCGTGCAGATCCTGCGCGAGTACGGCGTCTCGCAGATGCCGGTGGTGGGCGCGGAGCCGCCGGTAATGGCCGGTGAGGTGGCGGGCAGCGTCGGTGAGCGTGAGCTGCTCGACGCGCTGTTCACCGGCAAGGCCCACCTGTCCGACCCCGTGAGCCAGCACATGAGTCCGCCCTTCGCCCTCGTCGGCGCGGGCGAGCCGGTGACCACCGCGCGGCACGAGCTGGAGCACGCCGACGCGGTCATGGTCGTCGAGGACGGCAAGCCGGTGGGCGTGCTGACGCGCGCGGACCTGCTGGGCTTCCTCGCCGACTGAGCGTGCGGGCACGGGGCACCTCGCGGGCGGTCAGCCCGCGAGGTGGCCCCAGCCGGACTCGAGCTCGCGCCACGGCCCGACGGCCGCGACCTGGCCCTCGGCCAGGACGACGACCCGGTCGGCCCGCGCGAGCGCAGCCCGCTTGGTGGTGGCGCCGATGACGGTGCTTCCCCTGCGTCGCAACGAGTCCCACAGCTCGACCTCGGTAGTGGCGTCGAGCGCCGACGAGACGTCGTCGGCGAGCAGCAGCTCGGCGTCGGCCGCCAGGGCCCGGGCGAGCGCGAGCCGCTGCACCTGGCCGCCGGACAGCCGCACGCCCCGGTGCCCGACGAGCGAGTGGGGGCCACCGGCGTCGTCGACGTCGCGACCGAGCCGGGCGTCGGCGATCGAGCGCTCGACCTCGCGGTCGTGGTCGAGTCGGATGTTGTCGGCGAAGGTGCCGGACAGCACCCGCGGCACCTGGGCCACGTGCGCGACGCGCCCGGGGCGCAGGAACGCCTCGGGGTCGGTCACCGGCTCGCCGTTCCAGTGCAGCTCGCCGCGGTAGGACACCAGGCCGGCCAGCGACGACAGCAGGCTCGACTTGCCGGAGCCGATCTGGCCGAGCAGCAGCACCAGCTCGCCGCGCCGGACCTCGAGGTCGACGTCGCTCGCGCCGATCGTGCCGTCGTCGTGGACGGCGGTGAGCCCGCGCAGGCGCAGGTGCTCGAGGCGGTCATCGGCCGGCTGGGGCGGCGCCGGTGAGGCGCCGCTCACCAGGTCGAGTCCCTGGGGCAGCTGCATGAGGTCGCGGCCTCCGGCGTACTCGGTGGTGGCGCGCTGCCAGGCCCGCGTGCCGGGCGCCTCGGTGATGACGGCGCCGGCGACCCGGCCGAACCAGTCGAAGCCGTTGACGGCGCCGGAGACGAGCAGCGCGGTGGCCAGGCCCCAACCACCCGCCAGGTGCACCGCCCACGCCGTGACGACGCCGATCTGCACGAGCACCACCGGGACGCCCGCGAGCATCGCCTGGATGCGGTGCTCGTGCACGGCGGCGTCGATGCGGCCGCCGTCGACACGACGCAGGTGCGCGTGCACGGCGGGTGTGGCCGCTGCGAGCTTCACGGTGCGGATCGACTCCAGCGCCGACACCAGGGAACGGCCGAAGCGCGCGCGAGCGGCGGACGCCTCGGCGGCCGAGCGCCCGGCGGCGGGGGAGCCCAACGCCGAGACGGCGGCGGACGCGACCATGACGCCCAGCAGGACGCCGCCCGCCAGCAGGCTCGACCCGGCGATGCCGGTGACGACCACGATCGCCAGGCCGTTGGCGAAGTCGACCCAGCGGTCGCCGTACCGAGCGAACCGGTCGGCGTCCATCGCCCGCGCCACGACCTCACCGGGGGGCGTGCGCTCGAGCCGACGCTGTGCGGTCTGCCCCAGCAGGACGGCGGTGCGCGCGCGCAGCATCACCGCGACCCACCAGCGCGGGTAGCGCCCGATGGCCTCGGCGAGCAGCAGCGGCGCGACGAGCAGCGAGACGACCATCGCCAGCAGCAGCCCGGTGGGACGCCCGCCCGCCTGCAGGTCGACGACGAGGTGCCCCCAGAGCCAGCCGGTGATCGCGCCGTACGCGCCCATCAGCGCGGAGGCGAGGAAGAGCGCGACGGAGACCAGCCCCCACGACGGGTGGATCGTCAGCGCGTGCCAGATGCCGCGCACGAGGCCGGGGCCCGGCGGCACCTGCGGCGCGGGCGGCGCCTGCCCGGCCCGGCGCGCGGTGCCGACACCGCTCTGGGCTGCGTCGGCGGCGACGCTGGCCGCCGTCGCTCCCGGGACGTCCTCGGCGGCCTCGAGCAGCCGTCGGAACGGGCCGGCTGCCTCGGCGAGCGCGGCGCGCCGGCCGAACTGCACGACGCGGCCGGCGTCCATCACGGCGACCAGGTCGGCCCGGGCGGTGGTGGTGAGCCGGTGCGCGACGAGGATGCCGGTGCGGCCCGACAGCAGGCGGTGGGACGCCGCGACGACGCGCGCCTCGGTGACGGGGTCCATGCGCGCGGTCGCCTCGTCGAGCACGACGACGTGCACGTCGCGCACGAGCAGGCGGGCGAAGGCGACGAGCTGCTCCTCGCCTGCGGACAGCGTCGTGCCGCTCGGGCCGAGCATGGTCTCGAGGCCGTCGGGCAGGCCGGCCACCCAGTCGGTGAGACTGAGCTCGTCGACGGCAGCCTGCACCCGGCTGAGCGGCATGTCGGCGAACAGCGCGATGTTCTCGGCCAGCGTGCCGGCGAGGATCTCGGTGCGCTGGGTGACGACGCCGACGGCGCGGCGCAGGTTCTGCAGGTCGAGGTCGCGGACGTCGACGCCGTCGAGCAGCACGCTGCCCGGCTCGGGCTCGACGGCCCGCGAGAGCAGCGACGCCAAGGTGGACTTGCCCGATCCGCTGCGCCCGACCAGCGCCAGCGTCTGGCCCGCGGGGACGGTGAGGTTGACGTCCTGCAGCGCGAACGTCCCTTCGGCGTAGGCGAAGTGCAGGTGCCTCAGCTCGAGCTCGGGGACGACGTCGCGCACCGGCGCCCCACCCTGCGGCTCGGGCGCGGCCGCGAGCAGCCCGCGCAGGCGCACGAGCGCGCCGACACCGCCCTGCAGGTCGGGCACGTGCCGGGCGACCTGGTCGACCTGGCCCACGAAGGTGGTGGTCACCAGGAACAGGGTGACGAGGGTGGCCGTCGACTCGGTGCCGTTCAGCACCAGGAAGACGCCGATCACCGCCACGGCCGCCAGCACCCCGTGCAGGATCACGCCGGCCCGTCGGCTGATCTGGCTCTCGAGCCGGACGACGTTCGCGAACCGGGCGTGGACGGCCGACGAGAGCTCGGCGCACCGGCGCACGAGGTAGGACTGGCCGAGGGCGGTGCGCAGGTCGTCGCGCGCGGCGACGCCCTCCTCCATCGCGGCGGCGTGGTCGGTCCAGGCCATCTCCTCGACGACCTTGGCGGCCGACATCTTCGCCAGCAGCGGGCGGATCGCCAGCGTGACGCTGCCGGCGGTGACCGGCAGCAGCAGCCACGCCGGCCACCACGTCCACCCCGCGACGACGAGCAGAGGCAGGGTGCTGAGCAGCACCCGGATGACCGCCCAGGCGTTCTGCCGCAGCAGCGCGCCGAGCTCGTGCGTGTCGTCGTCGACGCGGTCGAGCACCTCGCCGACCGCCTGCTCGCTCAGCTCGGACACCGGCTGGTCCATCACCGCGTCGAGCAGGTCGGCTCGCAACCGGCCCTCGGCGCGGTCGACCGCCACCGACCACAGGGTGCGGCCGAGGGTGTCGAGCAGGGCGGCGCCGACGACGCACGCGGCGAGCACCAGCACCAGGCGCAGCGTCGGGCCCTCGGCCAGCCACCCGGCGACCTTGGTGCCCAGGGCCTGGCCGAGGCCCGCCAGCGCGGAGGCCGTGAGGGCCACGGTGGACCCGCGGCCCTTGAGCCGGCGCCAGTCCAGGCGTCGCTGCGCCGGCACCGCTTGGGCAGGCGTCGATGAGGACCCCCCTGCTGCGGACCCGGCGAGCGTGGTGTCGTTCTCGCTCGTCATCGTCACCCCAGCACGCTACGTCCCACCACCGACAGATCGCCTCCTGTTTTCGGCTCGCCCGGGGTTCGCGCCGCCAGGATCCGGCCACCTTGCGTCACCGGGGGCGACGGTGCGCGACGGCGGTGAGCGGTGCGGGGGACCTGCGGCCCGGAACGCTCGCGAGCGTCGTCCCCAGGGCCCCACCATCGAGTCCATGAAGCTCAGCCCACTGCCGGTGCGACGTCCCGGCAACCAGGACACCGACGCCGTGACCCCTGGCGTCGTCGACCTCAGGTCGGCCGAGGCGGCCGGGCAGCCGGCGCCCCTCGGCGAGGTGCTCGCCTGGTTGAGCGCGCTCGAGTCCTGACCCGGGTCGAGCGCCACCGGACCACCTGCGCACTCACGATCAAGCGGGCGGCCACCGGCACCCGCCAGGCTGGTGCCCATGACGACGGACGTGATGGCGCGGATCCTCGACCTGGTCACCGAGACCTTGGCCGACCCCGAGGCCTCTGCGGCCGATCTCGCCGACCGGGCCTACCTGTCGCGGTTCCACTTCAACCGCCTGGTGAGCGCGGCCATGGGGGAGCCGCCGGGGGCGCTGCGCCGCCGGCTGCTCATGGAGCGGGCGGCCTACCTGCTCGCCACCACCCGCAGGTCGGTGCTCGATGTCGCGGTCGGTGCGGGCTACTCCTCGCACGAGGCGTTCACCCGCGCGTTCACCCGGTACTACGGGTGGCCGCCGAGCGACGTCCGCCGTCGTCCTCCCCGCACGTTCCGCGACCTCGAGCTCGCGTGCCCGAGCGGCGTGCACTTCCAACCGCCGGGTGGCCTGCGGCTGCCGGCTGAGCACCAGGAGAGCGACATGGACGTCCTGCGCCAGATGACCGACCACCACGTGGGCCTGCTGACCCAGATCATCGAACGGGCCTCGCACCTCGACGACGAGGTGCTCGACCGGCCGATCGAGGTGTCGGTGGAGACGATCGACGACGACGGGCAGAGCCTGCGGTCACTGCTCAACGCGATGGTGACGCAAGAGGAGCACTGGCTGAACGCGTTGCGCGGCCAGGGCTGGCCCGACGACAGCGACGCCTCGCTCGCAGGCCTGGCCGCGCGTCACGCCGTGGCCGGACGCGACTACCGCGAGTGGGTCGCCGAGACCATCGAGCTCGGCCGGCTGGCCGACACGTTCGTCGACACGACGTGCGAGCCGCCGGTCACGCACACCATGGGCGGCACGATCGGCCACGTGCTGTGCTTCGGTGCGGTCCGGCGCACCCTGGCGCTCGGCGCGCTGGCCACGGCCGGGATCACCGACCTGGACGCCGGCGACCCGCGTCCCTACCTCGACGCGGAGGCCGGCGTCCGCTGACCCCGGTTGCCCCGGAGCGGGCCGTCAGGCCGTGCGCCCGATGCGCACGCGCCAGACCTGCGGACCCTCCTCGAGGTAGTCCCACGTGATCTGGCCCGGCCGCTCGGCGTCGAGCTGGTAGCGCAGCGGCTTGGGGTCGTGGTCGTTGCACAGCACGAACGAGCCGCCGGGCGGGAGGTCGGCCACCGCCGCGAAGATCTGCTCGTGCCGCAGCGCGGGAGGCATGGCCCGGACGTCGAGGTCGGCCTCGACCTCGAGCCCGGCGTCCGCCGCGGCCTCGGCTCCGCCGCCGCACCCGCACCCGCCGCAGCCGCAGCCACCCTCGGCCGCCGGCTCGTCGTGGCCGCCACCGAGGATCTCGTGCATGCCCTCGAGCAGCCGCGCGAGGTCGACGTCGTGGGCCACGAGCTCGGGGAGCAGGTCGTCGTTCTCCTTGGCCAGGTGGGCCTCGAACAGCGCCCGCACGGCCCCGGCGCTCGCGGCCATGGCACCCGAGGTGCGCGCACGGGCCAGCTCGTTCACCAGGCCCTCGAGCCGCCGGTGCTCGGCCACCATCGCGCGCACGAGCAGCTCGGTACGGGGCAGCGTCGCGGCGACGTCGTAGAGGGTGCTCTCCTCGGCGGCGGCGTGCGGTAGCACCTCCTGCAGCAGCAGGAGCACGAGCGCGTCGCGGGCCGGGGCGACGTCGCCGAGCCGGTCGGCGGCGTCGCGCACGCTCAGTGCACCGGCGGCGACCGCCTGCTCGAGCTGCTCGTGGTGGCGGCGGATGGCGTCGACGACGTCGTCCTGACCGTGCTGCTGGGTGGCTTCGGGGGTGGTGAGGCTCATCCGGGGGCTCCTCGAGAAGGTGGGCCGGAGGAGTTCTCACGGCCTAGATTGTTTTTACGGCACTTCTCGTGGAAAATGCAAGTGTGCCCACGAACCGCCGCCCCCGCAGCCCCCACCAGGTGCTCGCCAGCACCAGTCGCAGCGCCGTCCTCGAGGTGCTTCGCAGCCGCGGCACCGCCCTCGACGTCGACGAGGTGGCGGCCGCCGTCGGGCTGCACGTCAACACCGTGCGCGGCCACCTCGAGGTGCTCGTCGACGGCGGGTACGCCGTGCGACGCAGCCTCCCGCCGTCCGGGCCCGGCCGCCCCCGCACGGTGTACGAGGCCACGGCGGCGCCCGAGGACGGCAGCAACTACCGGCTGCTCGCCGAGGTGCTCACGCACTACCTCGCCAGCACGAGTGCCCAGCCCGCGGCCGACGCCGTCGCGGCCGGCCGCTCCTGGGCCGCGCCGCAGGTCGACGCCGCGCCACACACGCGCAGCGACGGCGAGCCGACGACCGAGCGCGAGGCGGTCGCCGCAGTCGTGAAGTTGTTGGCCGACAGCGGTTTTCAGCCCGAGGCCAGCGCGGACGGCTCGCGCATCGACCTGCACCACTGCCCGTTCCGCGACCTCGCCGTCGCCAGCCCCGAGGTCGTGTGCGGCGCCCATCTCGGCATCCTGCAGGGCGCGCTCGCGCAGCTGGGCGCGCCGATCGCGGCCACGAAGCTGCTGCCACTCGTCGAGCCCGACCTCTGCGTCGCCACCCTCGAGCGCACACCCACCTCGTCCTCGCCGACCCGATGACCGTCGCCGGCCGCCGGGTGCCGGTGCTGGCACTGGGGGCGTTCTCGCTGCTCGCTGGCCTCGCCGGTGGTCTCGCGCGCATCGGCGCCGGCAGCCCGAGCCCGGCGACCGCTGCCGCCGGCCACGGCGTGCTCATGACGCTCGGTTTCCTCGGCACGCTCATCGCCCTCGAACGGGCCGTGGCGCTGAGGCGGTGGTGGGGGTACGTCGCCCCCGTGCTGAGCGGTCTGGGCGGCGTCGCCGTGGTGGCCGGCCTGCCGACGTCCGCGAGCGCCCTGGCCTTCGCGGCAGCCGGGGCCTGGCTCGTGGCCACCTACGCCGTGATGATGCAGACCCAGCCGACGCTGCACCTGGTGGTCGAGGCGCTCGGCGCGGTCGCCTGGTGGGCCGCCGCCGTCGTCTGGCTCCGCGGAGCCGACCTGCCGGATCTCGTGCCGTGGCTGGCGGCGTTCGTCGTCCTCACGATCGCGGGGGAGCGGCTGGAGCTGGCGCGCGTGGCGCTGCTCGGCCGCGACCACCGGCGCGCCGTTCTCACCTGGACGGCGCTGCTGCTCGCCGGTCCGCTCGTGACGCTCGCGACCCCCGAGGTCGGCCTGCGCGTGCTCGCCCTCGGCCTGCTGACGCTCGCGGCCTGGCTGGTGCGGCACGACGTCGCCCGCCACACCGTGCGCGCGTCCGGACTCACCCGCTACATGGCGGTCTGCCTGCTCACGGGCTACGCGTGGATGACGGCCGCCGGCGTCGTGTGGCTGGTGCGCGGGCAGGTCGTGCAGGGCGGCGCGTACGACGCCGTCGTCCACGCGGTGTTCCTGGGGTTCGCGATGTCGATGGTGCTCGGGCACGCGCCGGTGATCCTGCCCGCCGTCCTGCGGGTGCGGCTGCCGCACCACCGCCGCGACTACGGGCCGCTCGTGCTGCTGCACGCAGGACTGCTCGTGCGCGTCGTGGGTGGTGACCTCGCCGGCGTCACGGCGCTGCGGGTCGCCGGTGGCGTCGTCGGCGTCGTCGCCCTGCTGTCGTTCGTCGTCGGTGCCGCCGTGTCCGCGGTCGGTGCCACCCGTCGTCGAGGCCGGTCACCGGTCGGCCCGCGCTCACTCTCGGAGTCCGCTGCATGACCACCACCACCCGCCCGGCTCGCACTCCCGCCGAGGCGCCGAACGCCCGTCGCACCTGGCACCTGCGCGCCAACGCGGTCGTGCTGGTCTACGTCGTCGCGGCGTGCGCCGCCGTGGTGGCGCACGGGGCCCTGCCGATGCCGCGCTGGTTGGCCGTGCACCTGCTGCTCCTCGGCGGGGCCACCAACGCGATCGTCACCTGGACCGAGCACTTCGCCGTCGCCCTGCTGCGCGCGCGCCCCGCCTCACGGCGGTGGTCGGCCGCGCGTCTGGTGGCGCTGAACGTCGGTGTGGTGGGGGTGCTGTGCGGCGTCTCGGCCGACGTCCCCGCCCTCACCGTCGGCGCGGCGGTGCTGCTCACCGCGGTCGTGGTGGCTCACGCGAGCGCACTCGCGGTGGTGTGGAAGCGCGCGTTGATGAGCCGGTTCGCGCGCACCGTGGGCTACTACCTGACCGCCGCCGGCGCGCTGGTCGTGGGCATCACGCTCGGGGTGCTCACCGTCATGGCGCACCGGGGCTCGTGGGGACTCAGCGCCGTGCACGACGAGCTGCACGCCGCCCACGTGCACGCGAACCTCTTCGGCTGGGTGGCGCTCACGGTGCTGGGCACGCTGTTCACCTTGTGGCCCACCGTGTTGCGCACCCGCATGGTCGACGGCGTGATGGCCGACGCCACCCGCAGCCTGTGGCTCACGGCGGTGGGCCTGGCCGTCACCGTCGGTGCCCTCGTGGCGGGGCAGCGGCTCGTCGCCGCTGTCGGCATGCTGCCGTACGTCGGCGGCGTGCTCCTCGCCCTGCGCCCGTTCGTCGCGACGTGGCGACGCAAGGCGCCCCACGACCCCGCGGCGTGGTCGTTGGCGGCGTCCGTGGCGTGGTTGGCCGTCGGCGCCGCCACGGACGTCGTGCTCCTCGCGGCCTCGGGCGACCTCGATGCCTACCTCGGTCGCCTGGACGCGGTGGTGCCCGGCCTGGCCGTGGGGTTCGTCCTGCAGGTGCTCGTCGGTGCGCTGACCTACCTCGTGCCGGTGATGCGCGGAGGCGGCCCGTTGCAGGTGCGCGAGACCATCGCCGCGCTCTCGCCCGGCTGGGTCGTGCGCGTGACGGCGCTGAACGTCGGTGCCGTGGTGCTGGTGGCCGCCGCCCTCGCCGACCTGCCGGCACCGGTGACGACCGCGGGTTGGGTGCTCGTGCTGGCGCCGGTCGCGGCGTTCGTCGTGCTGGTCGCGGGGGCGGTGCTGCCGACGGCGGCGCGCGGCCCGGCTGGCGGCGTGGCCCTGGGCGTCGTGATGACCCTCGTGCCGGTACTCATCGCGGTGTCGGGTGGTGCACCGGCGTCCGGGCCGTCGGCGGTGCGGGTGGCTGCGGCGTCCGGCGTCCAGCAGGTGGCGGTGACCATGGTGGGCATGGACATCCGGCCGGCCGTGATCGAGGTGCCGGTCGGCACGCGAGTTCGGCTCGTCGTGAGCAACCGCGACGCCATGCGCCACGACCTCGCGTTCGCGAACGGGCCGTCGACGCCGATGCTCTCGCAGGGCGAGCGCGCCACGCTCGATCTCGGTGTCGTGCAGGCCAACCTGTCCGGCTGGTGCACGGTGCCGGGCCACCGTGCGGCCGGCATGACGCTCGACGTCCGGGTCACCGGCGGAACGACGAAGGCCGGCGGCACCGACCACACGAATCACGGCGGCTCGACCATGCCGATGGCCGGAGCGGCGGCGTCCGGTGCGGCCACCAGGATCGACGTGCACGGCCAACCCGGCCCCGGCTGGACGCCGTACGACGCGGCGCTCGCACCGGCGTCCTCCGCCACGGTGCACCGCATGACGCTGCACGTGATCGAGAAGGACGTCGAGGTCGCACCCGGTGTGCGGCAACGGGTTTGGACTTTCGGTGGGTCGGTGCCCGGCCCGACGCTGCGCGGGCACGTCGGCGACGTCTTCGAGGTCACGCTCGTCAACGACGGCTCGATGGACCACGGCATCGACTTCCACGCCGGCCAGAACGCCCCCGACGGCGTGATGCGCGCGCTGGCGCCCGGCCAGTCCCTCGTCTACCGCTTCCGCGCCGACCACTCGGGGGCGTGGCTCTACCACTGCAGCACCATGCCGATGACCCAGCACATCGCGAACGGCATGTACGGCGCGGTCGTCATCGACCCACCGCACCTGCCGAAGGTCGACCGCGAGTTCGTCCTGGTCTCCTCGCAGCTGTACGTCGGCCCCGACGGCGCCGACCCCGCGCGCCTGGCCGCCGGCCAGTGGGACGCGACCGAGTTCAACGGCTACCCCGACCAGTACGTGCACGCGCCCTTGGCCGCAAAGGTGGGGGAGCGCGTGCGGTGGTGGGTGGTCGCCGCCGGGCCCAGCGACGGCGTCGACTTCCACGTCGTGGGCACGCAGTTCGACACCGTCTTCAAGGAGGGCGCCTACCTGCTGCGGCGCGACAACCCCGAGCACGGGGCGGCCCAGGTGCTCGACCTGGGTGCGGCGCAAGGTGGGTTCGTCGAGGCGGTGATGCCCGAGCCGGGGCACTTCGTGATGGTCGACCACGACATGCGGCGCGGTGAGGCCGGCGCCCGCGGAGTCATCGAGGTGACGCGCTGATGCTGAGCGGCTGGTCGGTGGTGCGGTTCCTGCACGTCGTGTCGGCGATGGTGTGGGTCGGTGGGCAGCTCACCATCTCCTCGATGCTGCTCCCGGTGGTGCGCAAGCACGTCGAGCCGGCGATGCGCGGGTGGATCCTGAGCGCCGTCGGACGCCGGTTCGGTGTGTTCACGGTGACGGTGTTCCTGCCGCTGCAGGTCGGCACCGGCGTCGCGCTGGCCTGGCACAAGGGCGTGACGATCTCCTCGCTCGCCGACCCCGGCTACGGCCGCACGCTCGGCGCCAAGCTGGTCGCGTTCGCGCTCGTGATGCTCGCGGCCGGAGCCCACGGGTGGGCGATGGGCAGCGGGCGCCAGGTGCTGGCGCGCGCGCTGGCCATCGCCTCGCTCGTGGGCTCGCTGGCGATCGTGCTGCTCGCGACCGCGCTGCCCACGACCTGAGTCAGAGCTCCGACCCCTTGAAACGGCGCACCTCCTGCGGCCACCCGCACCCCACGGCGACCTTCCCCGCCCACATGCGCGCCGTCTCGTCGTCGGGCACGTCGATGATGGTCAGGCCGCCGAGGTACTCCTTGGTCTCCACGTACGGCCCGTCGGTGATGACGACCTCGCCGCTGGTCGCGTCGGCGCTGGCCGCCTCCTCGAGCTCCTCCACGAGTCCACCGGCGAACACCAGGACGCCGGCCTGCCGCATCTCGTCGACGACAGCCCGCGACGGCGCGACGCGCGAGGCGAACCACTCCTCGGGGTGGTCGCCCACCCACTGCTGGTTGAAGAAGATCAGGTACCTGGCCATGCGGCTGCTCCTCGTCTTGGCGGCGGACCCGGCGTCCGCTCAACCTAGCGACGAACGGGGTCGGCCAGATCCGACAGCCACGACGAAAGTTCTTGGAGGGGTCGGCGTGAGGCTCAGGCCGCCGGGCCGCTGCCCGGCATCGGGCAGGTCGCGCCCGTGCCGGCGATGCCGCAGTAGCCGTTCGGCACCTTGTACAGGTACTGCTGGTGGTAGTCATGTCGATATTCACAGACCATCCAAGGGCGCGACCGGAGTGTGTCCTCGTCAGACCTGACCGCGCTCGGCGCGCGAGTGGATCTCGTGCAGCAGTTGCTCTTTGCTCAGTGAGACCCGCGGCTCTCGTTCCGCCTGCCGCACCTCATCGAGGTGCGGCAGCCAGTACATGGTCTCCTCGATGCTCTCAAGTTCGTCGACGGAGATGAGGACCGCGACGGGGCGCCCATACCTGGTGATGATCGTGCGCTCGCCTGCGGTCTCGGCGCGCTGCACAAGATCACCGAGCCGAGCCTTGGCGTCAGTTATAGACGTCTCCGTCATGGCTTGAACGCTACCCGCCGGTTTGGATTGCGTGGGAGCCTCTGGAGGCATGCCATGGCTGGAAGCTGAAGACGCGAGTGGTGACTCGTTCGATGCCTGAGGCCGTGGCTGAAGTGGTCTCGACGCGCCTGTTGTTCTCTGGTCAGGCCGTATGCGCCCGCGCCCCAGGGACAGCGTCATGAGGGCTTCTTGCACCTTGGCGGGGAAGGGGCCGGCTTGGACGGCCATGGCTCGGCCCTCCGAGCGCAACCAGAGGAAGTCATTGAGGGGCAGGCCGACGCGATCAGCCTCTAGTGCAGCCGCCTCAGACATGAGGCGGAGCTCCTCGAGCCTTGCCGCCCGAGCGCCCCCCCGGCGGATCTTCGGTCATCAAGGCTCACGGACCACTAGTCGCAGCATGCTACTCATAGTCTGTCGACTCATCGTCATCCGTCAAGCACCGTGGGCGGGTGCGATCGTCCGACGCTGAGGCACTGGCGGCCCTGCAGGCGTTCGGTGACCGCGTGCGGGCATACCGAGAGCAGGCTCAGCTCTCGCAGGAAGGACTGGCCGCGCGTTCTGGCCTGCACAGAACCTATGTCGGCTCGGTGGAGCGGGGAGAGCGCAACGTCAGTCTTCTCAACATCGTGCACCTTGCCGAGGCTCTGGGGGTTAACCCGGGCACCCTGCTCTCGGGACTATCCCTGACCCGAGCAAGCCAGCCTGCAGCAGACCGCTCGAAAGGCCACCGTCCTGAGTGATGTCGAGCACTGGCAAGAGCAAGTGAGTCGCCTGCTGACCTTCCTCCGCGCCCCCGCAGCCCAGCGGCGACTACGTCGGAGACGGGCACAGCAGCGCTCGTGACATCGACCGACCGCAGTTCCATATCGTGCCTCGCTCGGGGCAAGGGCGACAGATGCGTGCGACGCGCCGTGAACGTCCAGTGCCACAGCCCGGTTGTCTGGCAGGCTCCATCACACAAATGCCTACCCGGGGACCAGGTGAAATGAGCACGCGGACAGTCCACCCCTTCCCCGCGAGGATGGCGCCAGAGATCGCGCTCGATGCGATTCCGCCGCGCACCAAACGTGAGCTTGTCATCTTGGACCCGATGTGCGGCTCGGGAACTGTGCTGAACGCTGCGCGAGCGCGAGGTCACCGAGCTATCGGCATCGACATCGATCCCCTGGCAGTGATGATGTCTCGCGTCGCAGTCAGCCGCATTGACAGCGAGGAGCTCCTTCAGGCCGCGAAAGAAGTGGTGGCCTTCTCGCAAGGCGCGGGGGGTGACGCGCCCTGGGGAGATGATGAGGAGACAGACCGATTCGTCGATTACTGGTTTGGCAAAAAGCAACGTAGCGACCTGCTTGAGGTGACGCACGCCGTACGTTCACTCACTCAAGGGCAGATTCGGCTGGCCCTTGAAGTGGCGATCAGCCGAATCATTGTTACCAAGACACCGCAGGCATCTCTCGCCGCCGACACATCTCACAGCCGGCCGCACAAGGTCCTGACAACGTCGCCTTACGATGTACGCTCCGGGTTTGAAAGATCGGTCCGACAGCTCGCGCACATGCTCAGTCAGCAAACAGCCTCCGGCGAGGCAGAAGTATCACTCGGTGACGCCCGGGACATGAAGGGCGTGCGTCGGGGCAGCGTCGATATGGCCGTTACATCGCCACCGTATTTGAACGCGCTCGACTACCTGCGCGGACACAAACTCGCCCTTATATGGTTCGGGTACACTATTTCGGAACTGCGTCTACGTCGTGCCACAAGCATTGGCTCGGAACGAAGCGCTACATCGCCAGCGTCTGAGGATGTGGCGGCGATGCTGCGCGCGATTGAGCGTGAAGCTCTCGACAAGAATCTGCTACGCAAAGGTATGGTGCAGCGATTTGCTCAGGACTGTATTCAGTTCGCTAGTGAGCTCTCCCGCGTGCTGCGGAAAGATGGCCAGGCTGTCTTGGTAGTCGGCAACTCCACGCTGCGAGGGAACTACATTCGGAATGATGTCATCGTCCAAACGGCCATGGAAATAGCAGGTTTCACGCTCAATGGACGTTATGAGCGAGAGATTCCCCCCAGTCGGCGGTACATGGCTATTGAGACCCCGGCCTCGTCGAACATGGGCCGGCGGATGAGGACCGAGGTCGTTATGAAGATGGGACGCTGAGATATGGCAGAGAGCTTAGGCTTCAAGGCGCATGCACGGCTCCTGACAATGCTCGGCGAACAACTCATCAAAAACGAACGTATTGCGCTGGTTGAGATCGTAAAAAACTCCTATGACGCGGATGCGCGAAGAGTAGTCGTCGACTTCCGTGGCTTCGGCGAAGCATTCGAGGTGCTGCCAGATTCCGCTCTGGTGATAACCGACGACGGGTTTGGGATGGAGCCCAACGTCGTACGGCACACCTGGATGAGCCCGGCGACGCCCAGCAAGGCTCGAGCCAAACGCGCGCGGCCTCGCACGCCGCTCGGCCGCGCTATCCAAGGGGAGAAGGGGATCGGCAGGTTCGCGACATTCAAGCTCGGCCGCCAACTTGCAGTCACCTCGCGGGCTGAAGGGGCCCCAATAGAGACCACCCTGCTGATCGACATCGGGGTCTTGGATGATGCAGGCCATGGATCGCAGGCCGAGGACATGTATCTCGAAGAAATGGCGGCGATCATAGACACGAGTGCCCCCGTGATCTTCGACGGTTCCGGGCCCATGGCAAGCGAGCATGGCACTCAACTGGAGGTTCGCGGCCTCCGAGCCGAGTGGAACGCCAAGTTGGTCCGCGAAGTGTTCGAAGACGTAGGTCGCCTTGAGCCTGTCATGTGGAGCGCTAGCGGTGAAGATAGGGCCGCAGCCTTCGAGGTAACGTTCTGTCGCGATGGCGTTGATATGCGGTTGAATGTGGAACGGAATGCAGATTTCCAAGCGGTGCTTCAGCGCGCGGTCCTGAAGGTCGAAGACGGTCGCTTCGATCCAGTCGGCCGTCAGTTCGTATTCACGCTAGACGGCCGAGAGGAGGTGCTAAGTATCGATGACGCCCAGATTCGCGGGTTGAAGGTATTTCGTGACCACTTCCTTGAGGGCACAGAGGCTCTGCCCCGCCCGCAATGTGGGCCCTTCGCATTCGAGTTCTACGTCTTTGACTTCAGTGCTACCGCACCAGCGGCGCACTCTCTCGATCGCGATGAGAAGGCCCTTCTGAAACGGCACCGCGTCTACCTCTACAGAGACGGGATCCGCGTCTACCCCTACGGGGATCCAGGAGACGACTGGCTGCAGATCGACGTGATCAGAGGGACGCAGTCCGCCCGGTCCATGTTCAGTAACGATCAGACTGCCGGCTTCGTGTCCATCACACAGGAGCACAATCCGCGGCTGAGAGATAAGACCAACCGCGAAGGCCTCCTGGAAGATGGGCCGGCTACGGGCGACTTTGTTGCCCTAATCCAGACCATCCTTGCGTACCTGCGAGCAAAGCCCTACGAGCGCTACGCGGCTGCGAACAGACGCGTTCGAGAGCGGAAGCTTGAGGGCAAGCGTGTTGACCAGTTCGTCAACGCAATGCGGCAAACCGCGAATCTCCCGTCGAGTGCCACCAAGGCACTCGACGCCCTCGAAGACTCCCTCAGTGCTGAGCGCGAACTTGCGAACTTGAGGATCTCGCGCACTGAGCAGCTCGCAGGTGTTGGCTTGTCAGTGGAGACAGCCTCTCACGACCTGATCGCTGCGGGGCAGGAGGCGCTAAGGCTTGCCCGCCGCTTGTTGGACGATCTCCGATACCACGACCTGACAAGCGAACCAATATTCGCGCAGGCGAAAGCCCTGGTCGCCCGGTTAGAGTTTGTCGTCAGTCGATTCTCTGATGTCCAAGGACTATTTGTCTCTACTCGCCAAAGGCGAAGTCGCATCGACGTTCTGCAACTGATTCGCAAAGTTCGGTCTATGTATGCGAGCCTCCATCGAGACCAGAAGATTGACTTTGACGTGGACGGGGCCGGTAAGGTGATCGCGGAAACGACTGAGAGCGCGCTTCTGCAATGCGTGATAAATCTTGTTGATAACGCGACCTACTGGCTTATGACTACCTCTGGTCGAGAGCGAAGGATTCGCGCATACGCGCTGGGCGCAGACGCCGTCGTTATCACTGACAATGGGCCCGGTGTCAGAGAGGAAGACGTCCCCTTCATTTTCGAGCCTTTTTACTCAGGTAAGGGAGACGAGGGCAAGGGGCTAGGCCTGTATATCGCCAGGCAAAACGGACTTCGTAACGGCTTCGCCGTCGACGTGGCGCAGTCACCGCCAGACGAGAGAGCGCTTGCTGGCGCTACATTTACCGTATCGTTCGACTCGGGGGCTAAATCGTGAGCCTTCTTTCCGGGCCAGTAGTTTTCATTGATGACGAAATTGACAATGATGAAAGCGAGGCGGGTCAACTACTTTCCGCGCTCAAGGCTTCAGGGAGGCCCGTCCTTGCGGTGAGAGATCTGCCAGAGGAAGACGCGCGCGACACCTGGTTCGAACACTGGCAGACCCTATCCTTCGTGGTTGTCGATTGGGATCTGAGCCCGGGCTCTCTCGGCGCAGTTGGCAGCTCAACCCTCAGTGAGTTCAAGCGGCGTGCCCTCTTCGATTTCCTCGATCGGCTGATGCAGGTTGTCTACTGCCCGATCTTCATAATCAGTCGAGAGGACGCGGACGAAATCAAGCGGCAGATTCATGAGAGCGAACAACTCCGGAACTCAGCCGGCGATGTCGATGCGCGCATCACCGTGTTCCCCAAGCGTGAGTTGATGGAGAATATCGTTGAGCACTTGACGAACAGGATTGCGGCCAGCCCTGCCCTGTCGGTGTTGCGCACCTGGGAGCAGGAGTTTGACGCAGCCCGAAACCGGCTCTTCATTGACTTGAACAGCATGGAGCCGGACTGGCCGGTCTACGTGTGGCGTATGGCCGTTGATGACGGCGTGGACCCGGCGTTTGAGCTCTCGTCTGTGATCAGCTCCAACCTGTTGACGCGCCTGAACCCCGTGGCCTTCGACGATGGCTGTACCCAGCAGGACGTGGCTATTTCCCCCGCCGCGGTAAGGAAAGTCCTAAATGGACGGACCTTTGTTGACAACTCTCGGCTGTCTGAACGCATGGTATTTCCTGGGGACCTCTTTCGCTTGGACGGGGCAGGGGTCGATGAGTTATGGATCAACATTTCGCCGGTCTGCCAAACGGTGCCGAGGCCCGGCCCGTATGGGCAGCCTGCCCAACCAATCCGCCTGCACCTGATCCGTGGCGAGCGTGCCGACGTCAGTTCTCTTTCGCAGTTCAGGAGACTGGAGAATCGGCAGAAGGGCCCAGCTGGCGAGGTCGTGCATACTCTGCTGGACGACGCTCCCTACTACTTCGAGTTTCGCCACGCGCAACTGCTCGACTGGGATGACATCAGGCAGTATCGGATTGGTCGACTCTTGCCGCCGTACGCCACGCGGTTTCAACAGAAGCACGCGGCGTATTTGCAGGCCGAAGGGTTGCCCCGAGTCGACTACACCATCTACAGCGACGTCTCGGATCCCGCGTGATCTGGCGTCCAGATTCTCAACGCCATTCTCAGTCGGCAGCGGGTCCGGTGCCCGGGAGGGGGCACGAAGCGCCCGTTCCGGACAAACCACAGTAGCCATTTGGCACACGAAAAAGGTACTGCTGGTGGTAGTCCTCGGCGTAGTAGAAGTCGCCCGCCTCGGACGCCGGACGCAGGTCGGTGGTGATGTCGCCGTACCCGCGCTCGCGCAGCGCCTGCTGGTAGGACTCGCGCGTCTGCTCGACGAGTTCGCGCTGGGCGTCGGTGGTCCAGAAGATCGCCGAGCGGTACTGCGTGCCGCGGTCGTTGCCCTGGCGGTAGCCCTGCGTCGGGTCGTGGCTCTCCCAGAACGCCTTGAGCAGCTGCTCGGTCGACACCTGCGCGGGGTCGTAGGCGACCAGCACCGTCTCGGCGTGGCCGGTGAGTCCGGTGCACGTCTCGTCGTACGTCGGGTGCGGCGTGTAGCCGCCCTGGTAGCCGACGGCGGTGGTGACCACGCCCGGCGTCTGCCAGAAGATCCGCTCCGCACCCCAGAAGCAGCCCATCGCGAGGTAGAGCACCTGCGTGCCCCCCGGCCACGGCCCCTTGAGCGGCGTGCCGAGCACGGCGTGCGTCTCGGGCACGGGGTACGGCGTCGACTCGCGGCCCGGCAGGGCCTCGGCGGGTGTGACCATGCGGCTCTTGGCCGCCGAACCGAACAGCACGGTGAACCTCCTCGTGGGTAGCAGAGGGGTCAACCAGCAGGCAGCCGCAGATCATCCCCGCTCGACACCCCTGCTCGCCCTGCGCTGGCGTGCATGATCACGCCCGGCCCGCTTGGCGTGATCATGCACGCCAGCGCACCTGACCGCNNCAGTCGGGAGCTCAGACGACGAAGGCGTCGACCTCCGGCGCGACGCCGCGGTCGGCGCCGGCGCCACCGCTCGCCCGCCAGGCCGCCGCGAGCGCTGGCACGATGCGAGCGAGGTCGTCCGCGGGCCGGGTGAAGGGCAGCCGCAGCCACGACTCGAGCGTGCCGTCGGCCGCGAACCGCGTACCGGGCGTCAGGCGCACGGCGAGGTCGGCGGCCGCAGTGGCCACGGCGGTGGACGACGCCCCGTCCGGCAGCCCGCACCACAGCACCTGGCCGCCCGCCGGCACCTCGAACCGCCACGACGGCAGCTGGTCGCGCAACAGCGTCGCGAGCGTGTCGCGCGAGCGCCGCAGGCCCTCCCGCCGCAGCCGGCGCACGGCCGGCAGCTCGCGCATCAGGTGCAGGACGGCCAGCTGCTCGAGCAGTGGGCCGGCGAGGTCGAGGCGAGAGCGCAACGCCGCCAGCCGGGCGACCGTGGTGGCGTCCGAGCGCAGCCAGCCGATCCGCAGACCACCCCAGAAGATCTTGCTCGCAGAACCAACCGTCACCACCGGCGCTCCGGCCGGCGCGTGCCGCGCGAAGGGCGCCGGTAGCGGCCCGTCCTCCAGGGCGAGCTCGGCGAGCGTCTCGTCGATGACGGCCAGGGCGCCGCTGCGGGCCAGCGTCTGCGCCACGCGGGCCCGGGCGTCGTCGTCCATCAGCGCGCCGGTGGGGTTGTGGAAGTCGGGCACGAGGTACGCCGCCCGGGCGCTGCGAGCAGCTGGGCTCTCGAACGACGCGAGGTGCCACCGGCCAGTGCGCGGGTCGACGGGGACGACGAGCGGCCGCCCACCGAGGTCGCGGACGGCGTCCAGCCCGTTGGGGTAGCCCGGCTGCTCGACCACCACGCGGTCGCCGGCCCGCACGACGAGGCTGAGCGCGAGCCGCACCGCCTGCAAGGCACCGCTCGTCACCAGCACCTGGTCGGGCGTCGTCGGCAGGCCGCGCTCGGTGAACCGCTCGGCGAGCGCCTCGCGCAACCCGAGGAGGCCGCGGTAGTCGTAGCCGCTGCCGGGCAGGTGCAGCGGCAGCTCCTCGAGCGCCGCGGTGTACGCCGCGTGCAGCTGAGGTGGCGCCGACGGCGCGGCGTGGGCGAGGTCGGTGACGCCGGCGGGGGCCGGCTCGGGCGCCCACGTGGGCACGTCCGCGCCCGACGACGGCAGGGAGGTCCAGGTGCCGGAGCCCTGGCGGCTGGCGGCGTGCCCGCTCTCGCGCAGGACGTCGTACGCCGCGCTCACCGTGGTGCGGCTGAGACCCAGCGTGGTGGCGAGCGCGCGCTCGGGCGGCAGTCGCACGCCCACGGGCAGGCGGCCGTCGAGCACGAGCAGGCGCACGCGCGCGGCCAGCGCCGCGTAGGCCGGGACGCCGGACGTCGGCCACGCGCCGAGCAGGGCCGCCAGCTCGCGCACGCCCAGCCGCCGATCGCTCATGCAGGCCACTCTGGCCGAATTGGCCCTGGATCACAAGGCCAATCGCAGGCCACGATGTCGACCATGCGCCGCCGCCTGCCCCGCCGTCTCGTCCAGCTCTACGCCGGGCTCGTGCTCTACGGCCTGAGCATGGCGCTGTTCGTGGCGTCCGATCTCGGCGTCATGCCGTGGGACGTGCTGCACCAGGGCCTGGCGCGCCACGTCGGCGGCACGATCGGCCAGTGGTCGATCCTCGTCGGCGCGGTCGTCCTGCTCGGGTGGATCCCGCTGCGTGAGCGGCCCGGCATCGGCACCGTGAGCAACGTCGTGGTCATCGGCCTGGCGATCGACGCGAGCCTCGCCGTCCTGCCCGACCCGCACCTGCTCGTCGTCCGCATCGCCTACGCCGCAACGGGTCTGCTGCTCAACGCCATGGCGACGGCCCTCTACATCGGCGCCCGTCTCGGCCCCGGCCCGCGCGACGGGCTCATGACCGGGCTGGTGCGGCGCACCGGTGGCTCCGTGCGCCTGGTGCGCACCTCGATCGAGGTCGTCGTCGTCGCCGTGGGCTGGTTGCTCGGTGGCACCCTGGGCGTCGCCACGGCCGGCTACGCCATCGGCATCGGCCCGCTCGTGCAGGTCTTCCTGCCGCGGTTCACGGTGCCCGAGGCGGCGCCGGTGATGGTCGCCGACCCCGATACGCTCGCGGCGTGAGCGACCAGACCGCAGGCTTCAGCACCCGTGCCATCCACGCCGGGCAGGACCCCGACCCGCTGACGGGCGCGGTGGTTCCGCCGATCTACCAGGTGTCGACGTACAAGCAGGACGGCGTCGGCGGTCTGCGGGGCGGGTACGAGTACTCGCGTTCGGCCAACCCGACGCGCACCGCGCTCGAGGAGTGCCTGGCGGCCCTGGAGGGCGGCAGCCGCGGCTTCGCGTTCGCCAGCGGCCTCGCGGCCGAGGACACCCTGCTGCGCTCGGTCGCGCGTCCCGGTGACCACGCGGTGGTTCCCGACGACGCGTACGGCGGCACGTACCGCCTGTTCGCCAAGGTGGCCGAGCCGTGGGGCCTCGCCCACACGCCCGCGCACCTCGGCGACCTCGACGCAGTGCGGGCCGCGATCCGCCCAGGCGAGACCAAGCTCGTGTGGGCCGAGACGCCCACGAACCCGTTGCTGGGCATCGCCGACATCGCCGCCCTCGCCGACATCGCGCACGAGGCCGGCGCGCTGCTCGTCGTCGACAACACGTTCGCGACGTCCTACCTGCAGAACCCGCTCGCCCTCGGCGCCGATGTCGTCGTGCACTCGACCACCAAGTACGCCGGCGGCCACTCCGACGTCGTCGGTGGTGCCCTCGTGACCGCGAAAACCGTTGCGGTGCCGGGGTTCTCCGACCTCGACGACCGCATCGCCTTCCACCAGAACTCCATGGGCGCCGTCGCCGGGCCGTTCGACTCCTGGCTCGTGCTCCGTGGCCTCAAGACGCTCGCCGTGCGCATGGATCGCCACTGCGACAACGCCGAGACGGTCGTGCAGTTCCTCTCCGAGCACCCCCGGGTGTCGCACGTGCTCTACCCCGGCCTCGACAGCCACCCCGGTCACGCGGTGGCCGCGTCGCAGATGCGCCGCTTCGGGGGCATGGTGAGCTTCCGCCTGCGAGGCGGCGTCGAGGAAGCGCTCGCGGCCTGCAAGCGCGCCGAGGTCTTCACGCTCGGCGAGTCGCTCGGCGGCGTCGAGTCGCTCATCGAGCACCCGGGGCGCATGACCCACGCCAGCGTGGCGGGTTCCGTGCTCGAGGTGCCGGACGACCTCGTGCGCCTGTCGGTGGGCATCGAGGACATCAGCGACCTCATTGCCGACCTCGAGCAGCTGCTCGCATAGAACCGCTGCGGCACAGGACGTGAGCCGGGCATGAGCCGAGTGCTGTGCGTCGACTTCGGGTCGACGTTCACCAAGGCGGTGCTCGTCGACGCCGCTGACGGCACGCTCGTCGCGTCGGCCTCGCACCGCACGACCATCGAGACCGACGTCCTCGACGGGCTCGACGCCATCCGCGCGCAGCTGGCGGGCGAGCGGGTCGACGACGTCGTCGCCTGCTCCAGCGCCGGTGGGGGCCTGCGGCTCGCGGTGGTGGGCTACGAGCGCGTCGTCACCGCCGAGGCCGGACACCGGGTCGGGCTCTCGGCCGGCGCCAAGGTCGTCCACGTGGCCGCTGGCGAGCTGTCGCGAGACGACGTCGAGCAGCTGCGCGCGAGCCGGCCGGACGTCGTCCTGCTCGTCGGAGGCACCGATCACGGAAACGCAGACGTGCTGTGCCACAACGCTCGTAGGCTCGGTATCGCTCGCCTCGCTGCCCCGGTGGTGCTCGCCGGCAACGCCGCCGCCGCCGACGACGCCGCGCACGAGCTGCGGTCGCGGGGCCGGCGCGTCACGGTCGCCGCGAACGTGCTGCCGCGCATCGGCGTCCTCGATCCCGAGCCCGCGCGCCGCGCGATCCGCGAGGTGTTCATCCACCACGTGATCGGCGGCAAGGGGCTGTCGAAGGGCCCACGCTTCGCGAGCCTCGTGCAAGGCGCCACCCCCGACGCCGTCCTCGCGGGCGTGGGCGTGCTCGCGGACGGCGGCCCCGGCGTCCCGGGGGCCGGCGACGTCCTCGTCGTGGACGTCGGTGGGGCCACGACCGACGTCTACTCCGCGCTGACGCCGGAGGGCGAGGACGCCACGCTGCACAAGGAGGTCGTGGCGCCGCTGTGGCACGCGCGCACCGTCGAGGGAGACCTCGGGATGCGCTGGAACGCCACGAACGTCGTCGCCGCGGCCCTCGCCGAGCGGCTGCCGGTGAGCGACGACCTCGCCGGGTACGCCGAGCGCGTGCACGAGGACCCGGCCTTCGTCCCCGAGACGGCTGGCGACGCGGACCGCGACGCCGCCCTCGCCGAGCTCGCGGTCACCGTCGCGCTGCGCCGGCACGGGCGGCCGGCGAACCCCTCCGCCGCCCCGCGACCACTCAAGGACGTCGATCTGGTCGTGGGCTCTGGGGGCGTGCTCCGCCACCAGGGCGACGCCGCCCGGGCCCGCGTGCTGCGACCGGCAACCAGCGACTTCGGCGGGGGCTGGCGCGTACCGGAGGACGCCCGGCTCACCGTCGACGACCGCTACGTGCTCTTCGCGGCCGGTCTGCTCGCGACGTCGGCGCCCACCGCCGCGGCGCGCCTCGTGTCGGCGGCGCTGCACGACGTGACCGCGGCCAGTCGCTGAGACAGGATGGTGGCGTGACCGGCGACCGAGACCGAGCCGAGGTCGCCGTGCCGCGCGCGATGCAGATCGCGACCGCGTGGGCGTGGCGGCTGCTGGTGCTGGGCGCCGCGATCTACTTCCTGCTCAAGCTGCTCGCGCTGTTCATCGTGCTCGTCGCGCCGGTGCTCATCGCCGTCCTGCTCGTGGCGCTCGTGAAGCCGCTGACCGACGCGCTGACCGCAGCCCGCGTGCCGCGAGGCGTGGCGGCGCTGCTCACCGTGCTGCTCGTCATCGCCGTCGTCGCCGGGCTGGTCACCGTCGTCGGCACCCAGGTGGTCAGCGGCTTCCCCGAGCTGCAGCGACAGGCGCAGGCGGGTGTCGACGAGGTGCGCCGCTGGCTGGCCGGGCCCCCGCTGCACGTCACCACCAACCAGATCGCCGGGTACCTCGACCAGATCCGCACCAGCCTCGGCGGCGGCCGGGGCCAGGTGGTCAGCGGGGCGCTCGCGGCCACCGCCACCGCCGGGCACGTGCTCGCCGGGGTGTTCATCGCGCTGTTCTCGACGTACTTCTTCCTCGCACAGGGCCGGGCCATCTGGGTGTGGCTGCTGCGCCTGCTCCCGCGGGCGGCCCACCAGCCGCTGGACGTCGCCGCCCTGCGCGGTTGGGTGACGCTGACGTCCTTCGTGCGCGCGACGATCGTGGTGGCGCTGACCGACGCCGTCGGGATCGCGCTCGGTGCGGCGATCCTGGGCGTCCCGTTGGTCGTCCCGCTCGGCGTGCTCGTGTTCCTCGGTGCCTTCGTTCCGGTCGTGGGTGCGCTGGTGTCGGGTTCGGTGGCGGTGCTCATCGCGCTGGTGGCGGTCGGCCCGGTGAAGGCGCTGATCATGCTGGCGGTCGTGATCGGCGTCCAGCAGCTCGAGTCCCACGTGCTGCAGCCGTTCCTGCTCGGGCGCGCGGTGAGCGTCCACCCGCTGGCCGTGATCCTCGGCATCGCGTCCGGAGCGCTCGTGGCGGGCATCATCGGCGCCCTCTTCGCCGTCCCGCTCATCGCGACGGGCAACACGATGGTGCAGTCGCTGGCCGGCCACGGCGATGCCGACCCCGACGACGCGGGTCCGCTCGCCGACCACGAACCCACGTCAGGCCCTGTGGACGACGCCCCGAGCGCGCCGGACTGAACTGAAAGACTGGACGGGCGGCGTGGGGACGGTCGCCGGCGGAAGGTCAGTGCATGCACCCAGTCCCGTCCACGAGCACCTGGGCGGTGCGCCTGCGCGGGGCGGCCGCGGACGTCGACGCCGCGGCCCGAGAGCTGGCGCGGGCGGGGGACGACGTCGGGCTCCGCGGTGAGACGGGGGCGGCCCTGCAGCACCTGGTCGGCGCCGTCGCCGGTGAGCTGCGGCTCCTGGCGGCGGCGTGCGGCCGGGCGGCGGACGCCGAGCGCGCCGTGGGGGAGCGCCGGCCGTGAGGGTCCTGGAGGTCGACGGTCACCAGCTGGAGCGGCTCGCCTCAACGGCGGTCCGGCTCGCCCGGCGCGTCGAGGACGCGAGCGCGCCGCTGCTCGCGGCGTCCCGAGCCGCTGACGCCGGCGGGCCTCGAGGCTGGGTCGAGCTGGGTGAGGCCGTCCGGCAGCGGGCCACCTGCCTGATCCGGCTGCGGGCCCTCGCTCGCGCCGTGGCTCTGGCGCTGCACGTGTACGCGGAGGTGGAGCAGCGCCTGGTTACCGTCGGCGCCAGCGCGGCCGGGCCGGTCGCCCTGCCGGGCTGGGCCACGGCCACGACCGTTCCCGCGTCGCCCGATGGCGGCGTGGTCGCGCTGCTGGCTGCGCTGCCGGCGTCCGAGCTCGAGGCCCTCCTGGTCAACGGGCCGGCGCTCGCCGCGGTGGTCGTGGCCGGCGACGACGGCCGCACCCCCGTGCGCCCCGAGGGCGTCGACGACCAGGAGCTGGTGCGCTTCGCCCTCTTGCACCCGGTGAGCTGGGCGTCGGCCCGGGCGGCGCCGCCCCTCGCGCGGTACGCCGCCAACCGGGTGCTCGTCGCGGCCGACCTCGATGCGGTGCTCGCCCGGGCGCGTTCGGCCCCACCGGGCGCTGCGCGCGAGCGGCTGGCCCGGGTGGTGGCGCAGCGCCGCGAGTGGTTGCACGGCAGCGTGACGCTGCGGGGCGCCGACGGGTCGGTGCGACGCCACGGGCACCAGCTGCTGCACTTCGACCCGCGCGGCGACGGCGAGGTCGTCGAGGTGCTCGGCGACCTGGCTCGGGCGCGGCACCTCGCCGTGTTCGTGCCCGGCACGGGCAGCGACCTCCAGCGGTCTCCCGGGACGCTGGCGCGCATGGTGCCGTTCGCGTCGGCCGACCCCCGGCTCGCGGTCGTGGTGTGGCAGGGGGCCGACTTCCCCGACCAGCCGTTCGACGACGGCGTCCTGCCGGTGCGCGAGCACGTGATCGCCGCGGCCTACCGCGACGCCGCCGACCGCGCGGGTCCGGCCCTGGCCGCGGACGTCGCCGACCTGCGCCGGGCGGTCCCGCCGGACGCCGACGTCACCGTGCTGGGGCACAGCTACGGCGGGTCGATCGTGGGGTCGGCGCTCGAGCGGGGCCTGGGCGCAGACCGCGTCGTCCACGTCTCCAGCGCCGGCACCTACGCGCCCCACCCTCACCACGGCGGGACGCAGGTGTACTCGATGACGGCGCCCGACGACCCCATCCAGCTGGCCCAGGGGCACGACCTCGCGGACGCACCACAGCGCCTCGCGCAGCTCTCACCGCCGGTCGTGGCACCTGAGGCCGTGGCGCTCGGCGTCGCGCTGCGCGCGGTGGTCCCCGGCCGGCAGATCGGCCACGGCGCCGATCCCGACGTCGTGCCCGGCGTGATCCGGCTCGACACCGGGCGGTTCGACGACAGCTGCCGGCTGGTGCGCGGCCACAGCGAGGTGTTCACGCCCGGCAGCACCGGGTGGCGCAACCTGCTGGCGACCATGACCGGCGGGCCGGTGCAGGTGCTGCAACCGGAGCGCTGGCAGACCCACCTCCAGCCCTGGCGGTTGGAGCTCGACGACGGCGTCCCGCGATGGCGACCGCCGCGCTACGTCGTCGACCGCACGCCGTGGAGCGACCCGACCTACGCCGCTGCGTCGTGGCCGCCCCGCTGACGGCGGCGGCGTCCACCCCGCCAGCCGTCACCGGCCGGCGCAGTGGGGTGCCGGGCGTGCGCTCAGTGGCGCTTGCCGGTCGGGAAGATGTCGATGTGCTGGCTCTTGGACTCGGCCTTGGCCTGCTTGTCGGCGCGCTTCTCCTTGAGAGACTTGCCCGCCTTCTTGGACAGATGCTGTCGGGGCGACTTGTCGGACATGGCTGCTCCCTCATCGAGAGCCTGGACGGCTCCGCACTCGTGACACTACGCCCACCACCCGTACGGATCCGGCCGCACGCCAGGACTGACGGTCTGACACACTCCGCGCATGGCATCGACGACGCTGCCCGTGACCGTGGACGATGTGCGGGCCGCCCGCGAGGTGCTCCAAGGAGTCGTACGACCCACGCCGATGGAGTTCAGCCGCGCGCTCTCCGAGCGGGTCGGTGGCCCGGTGTTCCTCAAGTGCGAGAACCTCCAGCGGGCTGGCTCGTTCAAGATCCGCGGCGCGTACACGCGCATGGCCCGCCTCAGCGACGAGGAGAAGGCCCGGGGCGTCGTCGCGGCCAGCGCAGGCAACCACGCGCAGGGGGTGGCGCTCGCCGCCCAGCTGCTCGGGCTGCGCTCGACCGTCTTCATGCCTACCGGGGCCCCGATCCCCAAGCTGCTCGCGACCCGCGGGTACGGCGCTCACGTGGAGCTCACCGGCCTCACGGTCGACGACGCGCTGGTGCAGGCCCGGCGGTTCGCGGACGAGACGGGGGCCGTGCTGATCCACCCGTTCGACCACACCGACATCGTCGCCGGCCAGGGCACGGTCGGGCTGGAGATCCTCGAGGAGTGCCCGGACGTGCGCACCGTCGTGGTGTGCACGGGCGGGGGAGGCCTGCTCGGTGGCATCGCCACGGCGGTGAAGGGCCTGCGCCCTGACGTCCGAGTGGTGGGCGTGCAGGCCGAGACAGCGGCGGCGTACCCGGCGTCGATCGCGGCCGGCCACCCGGTGCCGCTCGCGAAGATGTCGACGATGGCCGACGGCATCGCCGTCGGCTGCCCGGGTGAGGTGCCGTACGCGCTGGTGCGCGAGCTGGTCGACGACATCTGCACGGTGAGCGAGGAGTCGCTGTCGAAGGCGCTGCTGTTCCTCATCGAGCGGGCCAAGCTCGTCGTGGAGCCGGCCGGTGCGGCGGGTGTGGCGGCCTTGCTGTCGGACGCCGCCGCGTTCGAGGCACCCGTCGCCGTGGTGCTGTCGGGCGGCAACATCGACCCGCTCCTGCTGCTGCGCGTGCTGCGCCACGGCATGGCGGCCGCCGGTCGCTACCTGCAGTTCCGGCTGCGCGTGCCCGACCGGCCCGGCTCGCTGGCCGCGCTGCTTGCGGTGCTGGCCGACGTCGACGCGAACGTGCTGGAGATCGAGCACGTGCGCACCGGTGCCCAGCTGCACGTCGACGAGGTCGAGATCGCCCTGCAGCTCGAGACCAAGGGGCACGACCACTGCGACCACGTGCTCGCGACCTTGCGCGAAGCGGGCTACCCGCTGAACTTCAGCTGACGGGGGCCGAGTCCCGCGAAACTGCGATGAGTTTCGCGGCGACCGGAGGTCTACTGGTCATGATCGAGATCACTGACCGAAGGAGACCTCCCATGGCCGGCCAGAGACTGTCGGTACCCCGTGCCAAGGTCGCGTCATGACGAACGCGGTGGTGGCGGAGGGTCTGGTCAAGCAGTACGGCGAGGTGACGGCGCTCGACGGGCTCAGCCTCGCGGTGCCTCGGGGCACCGTGCTCGGGGTGCTCGGGCCCAACGGAGCCGGCAAGACCACGACGGTCCGGGTGCTCACGACGCTGCTGCGGCCGGACGCCGGACGCGCCGAGGTCGCAGGGGTCGACGTCCTGGCCGACCCGGCCGAGGCGCGCCGTCGCATCGGCCTGTCAGGGCAGTACGCCGCCGTCGACGAGTACCTCACCGGGTTCGAGAACCTTGACATGGTGGGGCGGCTGTATCACTTGGGCCGCAAGGCTTCTCGTTCCAGAGCGCGCGAGCTGCTCGAGCGGTTCCGGCTCGACGAGGCGGCCGATCGCCCGGTGAAGACCTATTCCGGTGGCATGCGTCGCCGGCTCGACCTCGCCGGCGCGCTGGTGGCTGACCCATCGGTGCTGTTCCTCGACGAGCCGACGACCGGGCTCGACCCGCGCAGCCGCAGCGACATGTGGGAGGTCATCAAGGAGCTCGTCGCGGGTGGCACGTCGCTGCTGCTGACCACGCAGTACATGGAGGAGGCCGAGCAGCTGGCCGACTCCATCGTCGTCATCGACCGCGGCAAGGTCATCGCCGAGGGCACCGCCGACCAGCTCAAGCTGCAGATCGGCGGCGAGCGCCTCGAGGTGGTCGTGGCCGAGCGGACGCGGCTGGGCGAGGCTCGCGAGCTGCTGGTCGGCGTCGCGTCGGGTGACCTCAGCACCGACGAGCACACCCACCGGATCAGCGTGCCGGTGCGGTCGGGCACGCAGAGCCTCGTCGAGGCGCTGCGCCGGCTCGACGGGGCGGGGGTCACCGTGTCGGACGTCGGGCTGCGCCGTCCGACGCTCGACGACGTGTTCCTCAGCCTCACCGGCCACGCGGCTGAGGAGCAGCAGAGCGACGACGACAAGGTGGTGGCCCGATGAGCTCGCTGACGGCGGTGAGCGACGGCCTGGTCGTCGCCAAGCGCAACCTGATCAAGATCAAGCGGGTGCCTGACCTGCTGGTCTTCACGACGCTGCAGCCGATCATGTTCGTGCTGCTGTTCGCCTACGTCTTCGGCGGGGCGATCGACGTGAAGGGCAGCAACTACAAGGAGTTCCTCATCGCGGGGATCTTCGCCCAGACCGTCACCTTCGGGGCCACGCTCACCGGCGCCGGCCTCGCCGACGACATGCAGAAGGGCATCATCGACCGCTTCCGGTCGCTGCCCATGTCGCGCTCGGCGGTGCTCGTCGGGCGCACCGTCAGCGACGTGGCCAACAACCTGCTGGTCGTCGTCGTGATGTCCTTGACCGGGCTCGTCGTGGGCTGGCGGATCCGCAACTCGGTTCTCGACGCCGTCATCGGCTTCGCGCTGCTCCTGCTGTGGGCCTACGCGTTCAGCTGGATCATGGCCTACGTCGGGCTGCTGGCGCCGAGCCCTGAGGTCGTCAACAACGCCGCGTTCGTCGTGATCTTCCCCGTCACGTTCATCGCCAACACGTTCGTGCCGCTGGAGACCCTTCCGGGGGTGCTGAAGACGTTCGCCGCGTGGAACCCGCTGTCGGCGGTCACCCAGGCGTGTCGCGGGTGGTTCGGGAACCTCCCGGCTGGAGTGAAGACCCCCGACTACTGGTCGCTGCAGCACCCGACGGCCTACTCGCTGCTCTGGATCCTCGGCATCCTGCTGATCTTCGTGCCGCTGGCGACCCGTCAGTACTCCCGAGCCGCCAGCCGCTGACCCGAAGAGGGGAGGGTGGGCTCAGGGCTGGTCGGCGTCGACGTCCTCGGGGCCGGGGTCGGGCGCGCCCTCGCGTTCGTCGCGATCGGCCCACTCCAGCAGCGGCTCGATCGAGAACACGGCCTCGTCGATCCCGGCGTGCAGGTCACCCAGCTCAGCGAAGCGGGCGGGCACCGTGCGGATCGTGAGGTCACGCGGCTCGACGTCGGCCACCTCGTCCCAGCGAATCGGGGTCGACACCGTCGCCTCCGGGACGCCGCGCACCGAGTACGCGCTCGCGATCGTGTGGTCACGGGCGTTCTGGTTGTAGTCGACGAAGAGCTTGCTGGGGTCGCGGTCCTTGCGCCACCACGTCGTCGTGACGTCGTCCGGCGCGCGCCGCTCGACCTCGCGCGCGAACGCCAGGGCCGCGCGCCGGACGTCCCCGAACCCGTGGTCAGGTGCGATGCGAACGTACACGTGCAGTCCGTTGCCGCCGGAGGTCTTCGGCCAGCCCGTGGCTCCAAGCTCGTCGAGCACCTCGTGGACGACGGCCGCCACCCGGCGCACGCGGTCGAACGGGCAGTCGGGCATGGGGTCGAGGTCGATGCGCCACTCGTCAGGCCGCTCGACGTCCGCGCGCCGGGAGTTCCAGGGGTGGAACTCGACCGTCGACATCTGCACCGCCCACAGCACGCTGGCCAGCTCGGTGACGCACAGCTCGTCGGCGGTGCGGTGGTAGCGCGGGAACGTCACCCGCACGGTCTCCACCCAGGGCGGCGCGCCGTGCGGCAGCCGCTTCTGGTGCACCTTGTCGCCAGCCAGCCCCTCGGGGAACCGGTGCAGCATGCAGGGCCGCTCGCGCAGCGCGCGCACGATGCCCTCGCCCACCGACGCGTAGTACTGCGCGAGGTCGAGCTTGGTGGCACCGATCGCCGGGAAGTAGACCCGCTCGGGGTGGGTGATGCGCACGGTGCGCCCGTCGACGTCCAGCTCGACGGGCGGTGAGGAGTCCTTGGCTCGTGCCATCGCCCCAACGTAGCGGCGGTGCGGGCGAGCCACCTGGGAAGCCGGGCAGCGAAAGCGCCCGCCGACCGGCTGGTCGACGGGCGCGTCCGAGGGCGTGGGAGCTCAGCCGGTGTACGGCTTGGCGTCGAGGATCTTGACCGGGACCTGCTTGCCGTTCGGCGCCTCGAACGAGGTGCTGTCGCCGATCTTCAGCCCGCTGATCGCCGAGCCGAGCGGGGACTTCTCGCTGTAGACGTCGAGGGAGTCGTCGGACACCTCGCGGCTGCCCAGCAGGAAGCGCATCTCGTCGCCCCCCACGTCGGCGGTGACGACCATGCCCTGCTCGACGATCCCGTCGTCAGCCGGGCGCTCGCCGACCTTCGCGTGCTCGAGCAGCGCCATCAGCTGACGGATACGGGCCTCCTGCTTGCCCTGCTCCTCCTTGGCGGCGTGGTAGCCACCGTTCTCGCGCAGGTCGCCCTCGTCGCGGGCGGCTTCGATGCGCTTGGCGATCTCGGTGCGGCCGGGCCCAGTGAGGTGGTCCAGCTCGCCCTTGAGCCGGTCGTACGCCTCCTGGGTCAGCCAGGTGACGTTCGTGCTGGTCTCGGTCACGGTCAATCTCCTTGCATCTTCGGAACTCTCGGGTCGCGCGGCGCCGTCGCCCCTGCGCCGGCATGCGCGAGGTCAGGCCCTTCTCGGGGCCTGGCGTCACGAGGGGAAGCGTCAAGGATACCAACGCGGCAGCGCCGGCGCCTTCCCGGCGATCACCGACTCACCCGTCCGCAGGTACGTCAGAAGCGGACGATCAGGGACGAACCACGCACTCGCGCACGGTGCCGGTGACTGCCTGCGCCGACGTCCGCACGGTGTCGGTGCGCCGCGTGACGCGGCGCTCGGTGGGGCCGATGGTCACCTCGGCGAGGCCCACGGCGGTCTTGTGCACGTCCAGGGCCCGCAGGCTGCACACCGCCGTGGCCTGCGGGTCCTTGCCGATGTCGTAGGTGACCTGCACCGCGGTGTCGCCGACGATGACGAACCCGACGTCGCTCCACCGGACGTCGGCCCGTGCCTGGTGCAGGCCGGCCCACACCACCCAGGCGAGCGCACCGGCCAGGGCGAGCGCGGCGACGACCGTCAGCGTCAGCCGGCGCCGCCGCGAGGCGGGGCGGCCGTAGCGCCCCGGCGGCAGCTGCAGCGGCTGGGCGGCGGAGGGGGACGTCATGGCAACTCTCGAGGGAGGCTGGTCGGTGCGGCGTCGGTCGGACGCTCCTGAGAGGATTGTCGCGTACGCATCGCACCTGCCAGCACCCACCCACGCGAGGAGCCCCCGTGAGCGAGCCGCTGCGGCTCATGGCCGTGCACGCGCACCCTGACGACGAGTCGAGCAAGGGTGCGGCCACCACGGCGTACTACGTCAGCCAGGGCGTCGAGGTGCTCGTCGTGACCTGCACGGGCGGCGAGCGCGGCGACATCCTCAATCCCCAGCTCCAGCACGACCCCGACCTGCTGCGCGACATGGCCGAGTTCCGCCGTCGCGAGATGGCCGCCGCCGTCGAGGCCCTCGGGGTCAAGCACACGTGGCTCGGCTTCGTCGACTCCGGCCTGCCCGAGGGCGACCCGCTGCCGCCGCTGCCCGAGGGCTGCTTCGCGCTCGAGCCGCTCGAGACGGCGAGCGAACCGCTCGTGCGCCTGATGCGCGAGTTCCGCCCGCACGTCGTCACGACGTACGACGAGAACGGCGGTTACCCGCACCCCGACCACATCAAGTGCCACCAGGTGTCGGTGGAGGCCTATCACGCGGCGGGCGACGCCGAGCGCTATCCGCACGCCGGCGACCCCTGGCAGCCGCTGAAGCTGTACTACAACCAGACCATGTCACGCGGCCGGATCCTGGCCTTCCACGAGGCGATGGAGGCCGAGGGACTCACCTCGCCGTACACCGACTGGATCGCCCGCTGGGAAGACCGCGCCGAGCGGCCGATCACCACCCGCGTGCCGTGCGCCGACTTCTTCGAGGTGCGCGACCGCGCGCTGCTCGCGCACGCGACGCAGATCGACCCCGAGGGGTCGTGGTTCGCCGTGCCGATGGAGGTGCAGCGGCGCGTGTGGCCCACCGAGGACTACGAGCTCGCGCACAGCCACGTCGAGGTGTCGCTGCCCGAGGACGACCTGTTCGCGGGCGTTCGGCTCGACGGCGGCCGCGTGGGCGGCGCCGACGGCGAGGTGGCGTGATGCACCTCGCCACGACCCCCACACCATCGGTCAGCCCGACGGCGACGACCACCACCACGCCGTCGCCTGGTCCGACCCTGCCCGACCCCGACTCGGTCACCCCGGGGCTGGCCGGCTTCCTCGTGGTCTTCGTGCTGGCGATCGTCACCTGGCTGTTGCTGCGCAACATGACGGGCCGGCTGCGCCGCATGCGGTTCCGCGACGAGCAGCGGCAGGCGGCCGAGCGCGAGGCGCACCCCGACGACGAGTAGCGCCCCGCGCCGCACCCTGACGGCGAGACGTCAGTCCAGCGCCCGCACCAGGTCGAGCGGGTCGCGGCGCTCGCCGAACACCTGGCGCAGCGCGCGGCGGGCGGCGTGCACGCCGCCCATGCCGTGCACCGCAGGCCCGGGGGGCGTCGAGGCCGAGCACAGGTAGGTGCCCTCGAGCGGGGTGCGGTACGGGTCCCAGCGCGGTACCGGCCGCATGACCATCTGCCACGGGGTCGGCGCGCCGGAGGCGATGTCACCGCCGACGTAGTTCGCGTTGTGCTGCGCCTCCTCGGCCGCCGTCATCACCGACCGGTGCAGGACGACGTCGCGGAAGCCGGGGGCGAAGCGCTCGACCTGCGCGGTGACCTCCTCGCCGAGGTCACGGGTCGAGCCGGCCGGAACGTGGGCGTAGGTCCACAGGGTGTGGCCGCCGGACGGCGCGCGGGTGGGGTCGACGACCCCGGGCTGGCTGGCGATGACGAAGGGCCGGCGAGAGTGGCGCCCGGCGGCGACGTCGGCTTCAGTGGCCGCCATCTCCGCGCGGGTGCCGCCGAGGTGCAGGGTGCCCGCGAGCTCGCAGCCCGGCGCCGCCCAGGGCACCGGCGCACTCAGCGCGAAGTCGACCTTGCAGACCGCCGAGCCGTAGCGGAACCGCTCGAGCCAGTGGGCGTACGACGACGGCAGCGTGCCGCGGGCCAGCTCGAGCAGGCCGCGGGGGCTCACGTCGAGCAGCACCGCCCGGGCGCGGGGCAGCTCGGCGAGCGAACCCACCGGGTGGCCGGTGCGGATCGTGCCGCCGTGGGCCGTGACGGCCGCGGCCATGGCGTCGACGAGGGTCTGGCTGCCCCCGCGCGGGATCGGCCAGCCTCGGGCGTGCGCGAGCGCGCCCAGGAACAGCCCGGCCCCTGCAGGTGCCAGCGCCCGCGGGGGAGCGATGGCGTGCGCGCTGACGCCGGTGAGCAGCGCCGGGGCGACGTCGCAGCGAAAGCGGCGGTTCCACGCCGGGCTGCCCTGCTCGACGACGCGGCGCCCGAACGCGGCCAGGAGCCGCAGGTCGCGCGGCACGCTGCGGAAGTCCGACAGCAGCAGCCCGACGAGCGACTCCCACCGCGCGGCCAGCGGGCCCAGGAGCGCGCGCCAGGCCGCGCCGTCGGGGCCGAGGCCGTCCGCGGTGCGTTCGAGGTCGCGCCAGGCCAGGCCGGCCCGGCCGCCGTCCAGGGGCTGGGCGTAGGCGACGTCGGGCTGCAGCATCTCGACGCCCCGCCGAGCCAGGTCGAAGGCCCGCAAGAACGGCGAGGCGACGCCCAGGGGGTGAACCGCGGAGCAGACGTCGTGGCGGAACCCCGGCAGGGTCAGCTCGCTGGTGCGCGCGCCGCCGCCGATCGTCGGTGCGGCCTCGAGCACCTCCACCTGCAGCCCGGCGGCAGCCAGCACGACGGCAGCGGCGAGCCCGTTCGGCCCGGCCCCCACCACGACCGCGTCGACAGGGCTCACGGCGCGAAGGCTACCCGCGAGCGACGTCAGGGGGCGTCAGGGTGACGCAGCACCGGCCAGCAGCGGGGTCGAGCCGGGCGCAGGCGCCGTCGCACCGCAGCTGCTCGACGACGCCCTCGACCAGGGCGAGGTTCATGGTGCACACGAGCGTGCGGTGCTCGGCTGCGAGGCGGTCGAAGGGGCAGTTGGCGAGCAGCACGCGGTCGCCCTCCCGGCGCGGCTCGTAGCCGTAGCGCTGCAGCGCGTTCGCCACGGTGTCGAGGTCGTCGCCGTCGCGGGCGCGCGGCGGCGAGTCGAGCTGCCGTCCGGCGTCGTGGGCGGTCTGGCGCACGGCGTCGAGCACGGGGACGTCGCCGGCAGCGGCGAGCTCCACGGCGGTCGCGAGCAGGTGGCCCGCGAGCTCGTACTGCCGCCGGGGGAGCGTGAGGTCGACCTGGCGCTCGCTGCGCCGGTAGAGCTTGGCGGGGCGCCCGGCTCCCGGCCCGGACCGGCCGGTGAGGCGGCGGAACTCGGTGCTGAGCAGCCCCTCCTCGACCAGCTTGTCCAGGTGGAACTTGGCGGTGTGGGCCGGCACGTCGGCGGCCTGGGCGGCCTCGGCGCGGCCGACGGCGTCCGGGCTCGATGCGACCACCTCGTACAGCCGGCGGCGCACCGGGTCGGCGAGCAGGCTCACGCCGCTGATCTGGTCGGTGAGGTCGTCGGTGGACATGCGCTCGCCTTCTATCGGAGACAGTTATTGACGAAAGAGTGTCGAGCGGACTAACGTCGAGTCTAGTCTCTTTTACAAGCGGAGGGCACCATGAGCACACTGCATCGCACCGCCCCGGCCAGCACCAGCGGCGCCGCCGATCCCGTCCGGACGGCGCACGCCGCCCGCCAGGCCTTCGTCCTGCTGCGCACGGCGTTCACGGTCGCGCCGATCGCCTTCGGGCTCGACAAGTTCGTCGGCCTGCTCACCGACTGGCCTCGGTACCTCGCCCCGTGGATCGACCACCTCGTGCCCGGTACCGCGCAGCAGGCGATGTACGCGGTGGGTGTGGTCGAGGTCGTGGCGGGGCTCGTCGTCCTCGTGGCGCCCCGGGTGGGTGGCTACCTGGTGGCCGCCTGGCTGCTCGGCATCATCGTCGACCTGGTCACCCTCGGCGGCTACGGCGACGTCGTCCTGCGCGACGTCGGCCTGCTGGCTGGCGCTCTCGCCCTCGCCCGGCTGGCGACGGCCTTCCCGGCGCCGGTGCACCTGCGGCGCCGCGGGGCGCGCCGGTGAGCGCCCAGCCGCTGGAGGCGTCCGCCCCGCGCCCGAGCGCGAGGCCAGGTCGGCGTCACCGCGTCGAACCGTTGACCGCGCGCGTCGACGTGCGGGCGGCCGAGCAGGCCGCGCACGACCTCATGGACGCGTTGGGGCTGGACGTCGACGCGGAGGCTCTCGTCGACACGCCCCGGCGCATGGTCGAGGCCTACCGCGAGCTGCTCACCCCACGCTCGTTCGACCTGACGACGTTCGCCAACGACGAGGGGTACGACGAGCTGGTGCTGGCCAGGGCGATTCCCGTGCAGTCGGTCTGCGAGCACCACCTGCTGCCGTTCGTCGGAGTCGCCCACGTCGGGTACCTGCCCGGCGAGCGGATCCTGGGCCTGTCGAAGCTGGCCCGCGTGGTCGAGCTGTTCGCGCGTCGACCGCAGGTGCAGGAACGGCTCACCAAGCAGGTGGCCGACTGGCTCGACGACCGGCTGGCACCGCGCGGGGTCGGCGTGGTGATCGAGGCCGAGCACACGTGCATGACGCTGCGGGGTGTGCGAGCAAACGGTTCAACGACGGTGACCTCGACGTTGCTCGGTACGCTGCGAGAAGACGCCCGCTCGCGCGCGGAGTTCCTGGCCCTCACCGGGCTGACCGGCGGGCTGACTACGGGAGGTGGCGTGCGTGGCTGAGGTTCGAGGCATCGTGGTCGTCGGTGGGGGACTCGCCGGTGGCAAGACCGTCGAGGCGTTGCGTGACAACGGCTATCAGGGTCCGGTGACGCTCCTGGCGGCGGAGCCGCACCTGCCCTACGAGCGTCCACCGCTGTCGAAGGGTTTCCTGGCTGGCGACGACGAGCGCGACAGCGTGTTCGTCCACGACGAGCAGTGGTACGCCGACCACCAGGTGACCTTGCGGCTCGGGGAGTCGGTGACCGCCGTCGACACCGCTGCGCACGAGGTCGAGACGTCGTCCGGTGAGCGGCTGGCCTACGACCGCCTGGTGCTGGCCACGGGGTCGCAGCCGAGGCTGCTCGACCTCCCCGACCTCGACGACGCCCACCGTGAGCGGGTGCTGTACCTGCGCACCCTCGACGACAGCGAGCGGCTCAAGGGCTGGCTGCGCGAGGGCGTGCGGCTCGCCGTCGTCGGCGGCGGCTGGATCGGTCTGGAGGTCGCATCGGCGGCCCGCGGTGCGGGTGTCGAGGTCACGGTCGTCGAGATGGACTCCGTTCCGCTGCAACGGGTTCTCGGGTCCACGGTGGCCGAGGCGTTCGCTCAGGCTCATCGCGCGCATGGCGTCGACCTGCGGACCGGCGTGTCGGTCGAGGGGGTGACGGCGTCGGGGCAGGGTCTGCGTGTGGCGCTGTCCGACGGCTCGCAGGTCGAGGCGGACGTCGTGCTCGTCGGGATCGGCATCGTGCCCGACACCGCGCTGGCGGAGGCCGCCGGTCTCGCCGTCGACAACGGCGTGCTCACCGACGCGCAGCTGCGCACGAGCGACCCGGACGTGTTCGCGGTCGGCGACGTCGCGAACGCCGACTACCCGGCGGTGGGTCGGCGGCTGCGCGTCGAGCACTGGGCCTCGGCGCTGAACCAGCCGGCGGTCGTGGCTCGCGCGATCGTCGGCGGCGACGACACCTACGACCTGCTGCCCTACTTCTTCACCGACCAGTACGACCTGGGTATGGAGTACCACGGGATCGCCGACCCGCAGCGCGACCGCGTCGTGGTGCGCGGCCAGCTCGACGGTGCGTTCGTCGCCGCCTGGGTTGGGGACGACGGCAAGGTCCGGGCCGCCATGCACGTCAACTGCTGGGACGACGCCGACGCGGTGAAGGCGCTCGTCGGTCAGCCGCTCGACGAGGTGCGGTTCACCGACACGGAGGCACCGCTCAGCTGACGGCCGGCGCCTCAGGACGTCGGCTGCGGGGGCTCGGCGACGTCCTGGATCTCGGTGCGTACGGCGTACAGCTCGGGAAAGAACGTGAGGTCCAACGCCTTGCGCAAGAACGGCACGCCGCTCGATCCGCCCGTGCCGCGCTTGGAGCCGATGATGCGCTCGACCGTCTTGAGGTGGCGAAAGCGCCAGAGCTGGAAGTTGTCCTCGACGTCGATGAGCTCCTCGCAGGCCTCGTAGGCCATCCAGTGGTCGTGGGCGTGCTCGTAGATGCGCGTGAAGGTCGGCACCAGGTCGGGTTCGAAGTGGTACGGCTTCGACCAGTCGCGGTCGAGCAGCTGGGCCGGCACCTCGTGCCCCTGGCGGTGCAGGTAGGCCAGGAACTCGTCGTACAGGCTGGGCTGGTGCAGCAGCTCGCGCAGCATCGCCTGCGCCTCGGGGTGGTGGTCGAACACCGCCACCATGTCGGCGTTCTTGTTGCCGAGGATGAACTCGACGGCGCGGTACTGCCACGACTGGAACCCGGACGACGACGCGAGGAAGCTGCGGAACTCGGCGTACTCGCTCGGTGTCAACGTGGCGAGCACCGACCACTGCTCGGTGAGCGTGGCCTGGATGTGCTTGACGCGGGCCAGCCGCTTGAGCGCCGGACGCAGGTCGTCGCCGTGGAGCAGGGCGCGCGCCGAGCGCAGCTCGTGCAGCATGAGCTTGAGCCACAGCTCCGACGTCTGGTGCTGGATGATGAAGAGCAGCTCGTCGTGGCGCAGCGGCACGCTGAGCGGGTGCTGGGCGGACAGCACCTCGTCGAGGTGCAGGTAGTCGCCGTACGACATGGCCCGGCGGAAGTCACGCTGCACCCCCGGCTCCAGGTCGCGCTGGTTGACCCGGCCGCTGTCGCCGTCGGCGCTCACGTGCACCTCCTGTCGTGCCGCCGTCCTCCGGCGGTCCTGCGGCATCGTATCGACATGACCGTCGTCGCGAAGACGACAGATGGCTGTCGCCGGGCGGGCCCGCGACAGTCTCGGTAGCGTGCCGATGGTGAGCAGCAGCGAAGCCGCACGCGCCTGGCCAGCGTCCCTGGTGCTGGTGCGCCACGGGGAGAGCATCGGCAACCTGGAGGCACGGTGGGCGGCCGAGGCCGGGCGCGCCCGTCTGCAGCTGGACTACCGCGATCCCGACACGCCACTGTCGGACGCCGGACGCCGCCAGGCCGAGGCGCTCGGGCGGTGGTGGGCCGAGCAGGCGGGCGACGAGCGGCCCGAGGTGGTGCTGACCTCCCCCTACCGCCGGGCGGCCGACACCGCGCGGACGGCGGTGCAGACGGCCGGGCTCGGCCTCGACGTCCGGCCCGACGAGCGGCTGCGCGAGCGCGACCTCGGCGCCTTCGACGGGCTCACGGCGTCGGGGATCAAGGAGCTCTACGAGGCTGAGGCCGAGCGCCGGGCCCGCACCGGCAAGCTCTACTACCGGCCACCCGGCGGCGAGAGCTGGTGCGACGTCGCCCTGCGGGTGCGCAGCCTGCTGCTCACGTGGCGCGAGGAGTACGCCGGTCGCCGCGTCGCGGTGTTCACCCACCAGGCGGTGATCATGTGCCACCGCCTGGTGCTCGAGCACCTCAGCGAGGAGGTGCTGCTCGAGGCCGACCGCGGTGACCCGCTCGCCAACTGCTCGATGACCAGATACAGCGCCGGCGACGACGGTCGGCTGGCACTGGTGCGCTACAACGACACTGCAGCGATGGAGCACGGCGACGCGGCCCCGGTGACCGAGGAGCCCGACGCCGAGGAGCCGGACCCCGCCGCAGCCGACGCGAAGGGGGCGTGATGTCGGACGCGCCGCAGGTGATCACGCCGGCGTTCCTGCGCTCGTGGCGGCTGCCCGACCCCGGCAGCAGCAAGGAGTCGCGCGGGCGCACCCTGGTCGTCGGTGGGCACGTGGAGACTCCGGGCGCGGTGCTGCTGGCTGCCGAGGCCGCGCTGCGGTGCGGTGCGGGCAAGCTCCAGGTGGCCACCGTCGCGGACGCCGCCACCCTGCTCGCCGTGCGCGTGCCCGAGGGCCTCGTGCGGGGACTTGCGCAGACGCCGGACGGAGACATCGCACCGCAGGCCGCCGACCAGCTGCTCGAGCTCGCCGACGGGTGCGCCGCCGTCCTGCTCGGCCCCGGGATGGGCGACGTCGAGGTGGTCGCCGAGCTGCTCTCCCGCGTCGTCCCGCACCTCGACACGACCGTGGTGCTCGACGCCGCGGCGCTGGCCTACGCGTCGTCGGCCGACACCGACCTGAGTCACCTCGGTGGCCGGTGCGTCCTGACACCGAACCCGCACGAGCTCGCGCTGGCCCTGGGGGTGCCCCAGGACGACGTCGAGGCCGATGCCGAGGCGCGGGCGCACGAGCTGGCTCGCCGTACCGGCGCGGTCGTGAGCTGCGGCGGGGCGCAGACGACCATCGCGCACCCCGACGGCCGCACCTGGATCGACGGGTCAGGTGGCGTGGGGCTCGCGGTGTCGGGCTCGGGTGACGTCCACGCCGGTGTCGTCGTCGGACTGGCCGCTCGCGGGGCGCTGCCCGAGCAAGCGGCCGCCTGGGCCGCGCACCTGCACGGCCGGGCCGGTGACCGCCTGGCCGCGGCCGTCGGACCGCTCGGCTACCTGGCCCGCGAGGTGAGCACCGAGATCCCGCGCGTGCTGGCCGAGATCGACGTCTGACTAGTCGAGCTCGCGCAGAGCGCGGGCCTCGATCTCGGTGAGGACGTCGTCGGCCACCTCGGCGCTCACCTCACCCGCCCTGCGGGCCTGCAGCACGAGCGCACGCTCCGCCTCGCTGGTGTCGGCCAGGAGCCGTTGCAGCGCCTCGGTGCTTTCCGTGCGCTCGGCCGGCGCGTCGTCGGGGCCCGACCGGGCGTGCCGCAACGCCTCTTGCGCTGCGAGCCGCCCCTCGTACTGCAGCCTGACCGCCTGGCACACCTCGGGCGGCACGTCGCCCTGCCGGCTGCGCACCACCTGGAGCGCGGCGTCGACGGCGCGGCGCCGCAGCTCGTGAGCGGCGCCGGCAGGGTCGGCGTCCGTCCCGACGCCCAGCGCGTGCACGAGCGGCGACAGCGACAGGCCCTGCACCACCAGCGTCACGAGCACGCACGTGAGCGCGACGAAGACGATCTCCGGACGCTGCGGGAAGTCCCCCGACGACTCGACGGTCAGGGGCAGCGCGAGCACCGCGGCCACGGTGACGACGCCGCGCATCCCGGCCCACGACAGCACGAGCAGCTCGCGCCGGCCCGACCGCTCGGACGCCGGACGCCGCCCCGGCAGGCGCGCGAGGGTGCCGACGCCGAACATCCAGGCGAACCGCAACGCGACCAGCACCCCGACGGTGACGGCCGCCACCGTGAGGCTGGTGCGGTTCACCCGGCTCTGCTCCAGCACCGCGGTGAGCTCGAAGCCGATGAGGACGAACACCAAGCTGGTGATCAGGTAGTCGGCGTAGCGCCACACCGACCGACCGAGCAGCCAGCCGCCGGAGGTCAGCGCGGGGTGACCGTAGCTGCGCAGGTACAGTCCGAGGGTGAGCACGGCGAGCACGCCTGATCCGTCGACCCGCTCAGCGACCAGGTAGGTCACGAACGGCATGGCGAGGGTGATGGTGGTCTCCGCGGACGCCTCGCGCAGCCCCTTCAGGGCCACCGTGGTGAGCCACCCGGCGGCCAGACCCACGGCGACGCCGCCGACCACCGCCAGCACCAGCTGCAGGGCGACGTCGCCGGCGGTGATCGACCCGCTCACGACCGCCGACACCGCCAGCCCGTAGAGCACCAGGGCGGTGGCGTCGTTGAACATCCCCTCGCCCTCGAGCACCGTCACGACTCGGTCGGGCAGCTGCAGCCGCCGGGCCACGGCGGTGGCGGCCACCGGGTCGGGCGGGCTGACGACCGCGCCCAGCACCCACGCCGGCCCCCAGCCCAGTCCCACGCTGTGCGCGGCCCACGCGACGGCGGCAGCGGTCGCCATCGTGAGCCCCACCGCGAGCAGCAGGATGGGCTTGGCCTCCCGACGGAACTCGATCGCCGACGACCGCTGGGTGGCGGCGAACAGCAGGGGTGGCAGCACCACCGGCAGGATCAGCGCGGGGTCGAGCCGCAGCTGCGGCGTCCACGGCAGCAGCGGCACCAGCAGCCCGAACACCGTGAGCAGCACCGGTGACGGGACGCGCAGCCGGTCGGCCAGCGGGGTCAGCACCACCACGCCGAGGAGCAGGATGCCGAGCAGCAGGGAAGTGGTCACTCCCGCATGCTGCCGACGGTGCGACGTGACCGCATCTTCATGGTGCGGCGCGGGTCACGGGCGCGCCGTCCGTGACCACGGGCAGCGTCGCGCCTGGCCGTCGGTACCGTTCCCCTCGTGCCGGACGTCCTCGACTCCCGTTCCTCGCAGCGCACGTGGGCCCTCGCGCTCGTGGCGGCGAACTTCGTCGGCTTCACGCTGCTGCTGACGGCGGTGCCGGTGGTGTCCAGCGCACGCGGGCTCACCGGGGCGATGCTCGGTGTCGTGGTCGCCGTGGTCGGCGGACTGGGCGTGATCGCGGACGCCCCGGTAGGTCACGCGGTCGCGACGTGGGGGCTCCGGCCGGTCGTCGTGCTCGGCGGGCTGGTCTCCGCAGGTGCTTGTCTCGCGGTGGCGATCGTGCCCGGCGCGGCGACGGTGGTCATCGCCGCGCCGGTCATCGGGGTGGCGAACGCGTTGCTGGTCAACCCTTTGCTGACAGCGCTCGCTGCGTCAGCGGACGAGGCCGCCCAGGTGCCGACCCAGCTGGCCAACGCCGGCGTGCAGCGTGCTGGTGCGCTCGTCGCGGCCGGGGCCGTCAGCCTGCTCATGACCCGGAACGGTGGCGGCGGCCTCTTCCTCGTCTGCGCCGCGGTGTTCGTGGCGATCGCGGCGGGGGCAGGCCGGATCGGTGAGATCGCCGGGCCGGTACCACCGAGCGTCACCACGACCTACCGCCACAGCTTCCAGGTGCTGGTCCGCTCGCGGGAGGTCCAGCTCGCGGCGCTGATGAACGTGGTGATCACGACGTTCGCGGTGACCGGAGGGTCGTTCGTCCCGCTGCTGATGGGTGCCCGGGGTGCGGCCGCCTGGGCCGTCGGTGCCGTTCTCGCCGCCCGCGAGGTCGTCGCCGTGCTGGTCGCCTGGCGTGCGATGCGCAGGGCCACCCTGGACGTCTCGCGCTTCGTGGGTGTCGCAGGAACCGTCGGTGCCGTGAGCCTCATGGCCTGCTGGCTCAGCGGGCAGACCTGGTTCCTCGTCGGTGCCTTCGCCGCGCAGGGTGCGGCACTGTGCGCGTGCATCGCCGCGACCAACGTGCACACCGTGCGGGGTACGACGCCTGCCGACCGGCTCTACGGCTTCGCGGCCACCTCGTTCACGAACCGCCTGGCCGGGATGATCGTCCCGTTGCTGCTGGGCACGGTGCTCGCCCGCGTGGACGCCGCGACCGCTGTGCTGACCGGTGGAGCCGTCGCCCTCGTGGGGGTGCTCGCGTACGTCCTCCTGGCTCGCGGCGCGACCGGCGACACGCTGACCCGGCTGCCCGACTAGCGGGCGCTGTCGCCCCCCGACGACTCCCTGATGACGAGGCTGGGGGTGAAGATGCTCTTGCGCGGCGGCCGCTCGTCACTCGGTGCGTCGTCGAGCAACCGCACCGCTTCTCGGGCCATGACGTCCACGGGCTGACGCACGGAGGTCAGACGCGGCGACGTGATGCGACCCATCAGCGAGTCGTCGTAGCTGGCGACCAGCACCTCGCCCGGCACGCCGATCCCCGCGTCGCGCAGCACCGCGAGAAGCCCCACCGCGATGGTGTCCGACCCGCACATGATCGCCTCTGGCAGCGCGTCGCAGGCGATGAGCCGCCGGGCTGCTTCCTGACCCCATTCGGTGCTGAACTCCCCGAGCAGCTCGCCGGAGAGCTCGTCCGGCCCGGCCAGCTCCTGGTAGGCCCGCAGCCGTTCGCTCGCGGCGCTGCTCGTCGGCTTCGCGCCGACGTAGGCGATCGAACGAGCTCCCTTGCTCCTCAGGTGGTTCATGGCCTGCCGCACGCCGTCGACGTTGTCGGCGCCGACGAAGTCGGTTCCCGTGTCGTCGACGAAGCGGTCGAACTGCACCACCGGGCCGCGCGCGGCGGCGGCGCGCAGGGCCGGGGCCGAGTCTCGTGAGACCGGCACGACGACGAGGCCGTCGACCATCCGGTTGACCAGCAGCTCGATACGCTCAGCCTCGACCGTGGGGCTGTTCTGCGCGTCGCAGAGCACGAGGGAGCGCTGTGAGTCCGCGAGGACGCGTTCGAGCGCCTCGACGGCGCTGATGAAGTAGGGGTTCGTGATCGCGGGGACGACGACGCCGATGGTGCCCGTCTGCTGGGTCCGCAGCGCCCGAGCCATGACGTTCGCGGTGTAGCCCAGCTCCCGGCTCGCTGCGAGAACGCGTCGGGCGAGGTCGGGACTGACGCTCGAGTTGCCCGAGAGCGCGCGCGACGCCGTCGCCTGGGACACGCCCGCCGCAGCGGCGACGTCCCGGACGGTCGCTCGACGCTGCATGAAAACGACCTCTCGAAATCCGTCCAAATCGCCGAGCCGGGGCCACGCCTCGGTAGCCGTCCGAACCGCACGGCTCCCGGCATCATTCAGCCAAACACCTTGCCAGTCAACGTTCTGCGAAACCCTTGACAATGTTCGACCAGTCCCGTTGGATCTGCTGAACGTCGAGAAATCGATTTCTTCAATGGTGAGGAGGTCGGCGGTGCTGGACGCTGCACCCCCGCAGATCGTCGTCGTCGGCAGTGCCAACGTCGACATGGTCGTCCAGGTACGCGACCTCCCGAGGCCGGGCGAGACCGTCCTGGCTCGCAGCTACCACGACTTCCCCGGTGGCAAGGGCGCGAACCAGGCCATGGCTGCTGCCCGGCTCGGGCGTGCCGTGTCGTTCGTCGGCCGTACCGGTGCGGACGACGGCGCGGACCTCGTGCGCGGCGCGCTCGCGGCGGAGGGCGTGGACGTCAGCGAGCTGCGGTCGATCGAAGGAGAGGCGACCGGGCGCGCCATCGTGCTCGTCGACGCCGACGCCGAGAACTCGATCGTGGTCGTCGCTGGCGCGAACGCAGCCCTGGTGGCCGAGCACGTGCACGCGGCCGAGAACGCGATCACCCAGGCTCGTGTGGTCGTCGCCCAGCTCGAGGTGCCCGTCGACGTCGTCCGGGCGGCCGCCGAGCTGACGCGCGGTCTGTTCGTCCTGAACCCGGCTCCAGCGCGCCGCCTCGATGACGAGCTGATGGCGCTCGTCGACGTCCTCGTCGTCAACGAAGGGGAGTTCGAGGTGCTGGCCGGTCAGTCGGTCACCCCGGACCCGGCAGCCCTGCCGAGCATCGTGCGGGCCGCCGCCCTTCCCGCGGCCGTCGTCGTGACGCTCGGCGGCGAGGGGGCGCTCGTCTGTCTCGGTGACGAGGTCACGGCAGTGCCGGCACCCGCGGTCGACGTCGTCGACACGACCGGCGCCGGCGACACGTTCGTCGGGGCGCTCGCCGACGCGCTCGCGCGCGACGAGCCACTCGTGGACGCCGTCCAGTGGGCGGTGTGCGCCGCGTCCCTGTCCACCGGTGCGCTCGGTGCCACCACCGGCATGCCGCGCCGCCATCAGGTCGAGAGCCTCCTCGCGGCGCAGCCGACTCAGGCGTCGAGCCAGGCATCGACCCAGGCATCGAACCAGGCGCCATCGCCTGCGCCGATCCCGCGCGAGGCGCCCATGAGCTGACCTGCAGGGCATCGACATTCCTCATCCTGCGTGCAAAGGAGCACACCCCATGAAGGGAACAACCAAGGGAGCGCTGGCCGTCGTCGCGACGGGCGCCTTGCTCCTCACGGCCTGCGGGAGCTCGACGGACAGCGCCTCGTCCAGCCCGAGCTCCGCCGGCAGCAAGCGCCCCTCCGTCGTCAACGTGGTCAACGGACCGCTCGGCGACCAAGGCTTCTTCGACGACGCGGCCCGCGGCATGAAGAAGATCGAGGCCGAGGGCAGCAAGATCCAGATCATCCAGTCCGACGCCAACAACCCGGCGCAGTGGAAGTCCAACCTGGAGTCGGTGTCGACCGGCAAGTGGGACATCGTCATCACCGGCACGACGCAGATGCACGACATCCTCAACCAGGACGCGCCGAAGTACCCGAAGCAGCACTACATCATCTACGACGACGTGGTGAAGCAGCCGAACGTCGCCTCGATCATCTACAAGCAGAACGAGGGCTCGTTCGTCGCCGGCGTGCTGGCCGGCCTGGTGACCACCAACAAGGACAAGTTCCCGATGGCCACGGGCTCCAAGACCGTCGGTCTCGTCGGTGGCATGGACATCCCGGTCATCAACGACTTCGTGGTGGGCTTCAAGAAGGGCGTGGAGTCGGTCGACCCGAGCATCCAGGTCAAGGTGTCGTACGTCGGCAACTTCACCGACTCCAACAAGGGCTTCGACCAGGCCAAGCTGATGTACAGCCAGGGCGCTGACGTCGTCTTCCAGGTCGCGGGTGGTGCCGGTATCGGCGTGCTGAAGGCCGCAGCCGCGGCGAAGCGCTACGCGATCGGCGTGGACGCCAACCAGAACGCCATCCAGCCCGGCTTCGTCCTCGCGTCGATGCTCAAGAACATCGGCGAGTCCCTGCAGCAGGCCGTCGACGACGCCGCCGCCGGCAAGCTCAAGTATGGCGAGACGACCGCGTACGGTCTCGCCAACAAGGGCGTCGGTCTCGTCTTCGAGAACAACAACGACATCGTCCCGAAGGACATCCAGGACAAGGTCGACGAGTACGCCCAGAAGGTCGCCGACGGCTCCATCAAGGTGCCGACGGTCCTGCAGTAGCCGGGAGGTCGCCCGCCGGCCCTGCCGGCGGGCGACCCACCGCGCGTCCCACGGGACGCCGCTCGTGTCGTCAACGTCTCGACCCACAGATCGGCTGATCCATGGCAACCCCCCTTCTCGAGCTCCAGGAGCTGACGAAGTCGTTCGGGCCGGTGCTCGCCAACGACCGCATCTCGCTGAAGGTCCACGCCGGGCGCATCCACGCGCTGGTCGGCGAGAACGGCGCGGGCAAGACCACGCTGATGACGATGATCGCCGGCACCGCCCGGCCCGACTCCGGCGTCATCTCGGTCGACGGGCGCCCGACGCAGATCACGAGCCCCCTCAAGGCGTCCGCGCTGGGCTTCGGCATGGTGCACCAGCACTTCAAGCTCGTGCCGTCCCTCACGGTGGCCGCCAACGTCTTCCTCGGACGCGAGCTGCGCACCCGCACCGGCCAGCTGGACACGGCGGCCATGGAGGAGCAGGTGGCCGAGCTGAGCCGCCGCTTCGGACTGGCGATCGACCCGCGGGCCAAGGTCGCGGACCTCTCGGTCGGCCTGCGCCAGCGCGTCGAGGTGCTCAAGGCGCTCAGCCACGACACGCGCCTGCTCATCCTCGACGAGCCGACAGCGGTGCTGACCCCCAGCGAGAGCGACGACCTGTTCGTCGTCATCCGGTCGCTGGCCGAGCGCGGCTGCGCCGTGGTGTTCATCTCCCACAAGCTCGGTGAGGTGCTGTCCATCGCCGACGAGATCACCGTCATCCGGGACGGCCGCACCATCGCCACCCGACCGGCGGTCGGCCTGTCCGAGCCCGACATCGCGCGGATGATGGTCGGCCGCGAGGTGCTGCTGCGCCTCAAGCACACGCCGGCCAACCCCCAGCAGGAGGTGCTGGCGATCGACGACCTCACGGTCGTGGACGCGCGCGGCGTCACCGCCGTCGACCACGTCAGCCTCGGCGTCCGCGCCGGCGAGATCGTGGGCATCGCCGGTGTCGAGGGCAACGGGCAGTCCGAGCTCGCGGCTGCGATCGCCGGCATGCAGGACGTCGCCTCCGGGCGCGTGCGGCTGGCCGGCGACGACATCACCCGTGCCAGCGTGGCCAAGCGCCGCGCGGCCGGCCTCGCCTACATCCCCGAGGACCGCCACGAGGAGGGGACGGCGCCGAGCCTGAGCGTCGCCGAGAACATCGTCGCCACCCACCTGCGCGCCCCCGTGGCCCGCGCCGGCTGGGTCAGCACGCGCGGCATGCGCTCGATGGCGACCCGGCTGATCCGCACGTTCGACATCCGCGGTGCGCGCCCGAGCACGCCCGTGGGCTCGCTGTCGGGCGGCAACATGCAGAAGGTCGTCATCGCCCGCGAGTTCGAGGCGGACCCGAGCTTCCTCATGGTGAGTCAGCCGACCCGCGGTGTGGACGTCGGCGCCATGGAGTTCGTGCACAACGCCTTGGTGTCCGCCCGCGACCGCGGCGCTGGGGTCCTGCTGCTGTCGGCCGACCTCAACGAGGTCATGTCGCTCTCGGACCGCCTCCTGGTGATGTACCGCGGCACCGTGGTCGCCGAGTTCACCCAGGAGACCATGACCGAGACCGCCGTGGGTCTGGCGATGGCTGGGGTCCGCCCCGACAGCGAGGCGGTGACCGAGGCCGCGAAGGAGCACGAGCGGGCGGTCGAGCAGCTCGCGGCCCGGCAGGGCGAGGGTGGGGCGACGACCACCGAGCGCACCGCTGCTCCCGTCGAGCCCATCGAGCCCATCGAGCCCGTGGCGGCCGACGTCGCCGCGCCGGCCGCACCCGCCGCACCGGCACGGGACGAGGTGCTCGAGACCGACCGCCGTCGCTCGTCCAGCGAGTGGCTGCGGGACGTCGCGTCGGGGGNCATCTTGGCGATCGGCGGCAACCCCCTGGCGGCGTACAGGGAGCTGTTCTTCTCCAGCTTCCAGTCACCGCAGGGAGTCGGCGGACTGGTGGCCCAGCTCATCCCGCTGCTCGTGCTGTCGTCCGCGGTGATCGTCAGCTTCCGGGCCGGCTTCTTCAACATCGGCGGCGAGGGCCAGCTCTACGTCGGTGCCTTCGCCGGTGCGTGGGCAGGCTTCACGTTCCACAGCGTGCCGGGGCCGCTGCTGACGCTGCTGGTCCTCGTGTGCGCGTTCGCCGCCGGTCTGGTGTGGGGTCTGATCCCGGGTGCGCTGTTGGCGTTCTGGCGGGTCGACATCATCGTGACGACGCTCATGATGAGCACCATCGCGACCCTGCTCACGGCCTACCTCGTGACGGGCCCCTTCAAGGACCCGTCGGCCGGTCTGGCCGGCTCACCGAAGATCGACGAGCACGCCCTGCTGAAGATGTTCAACCCTGAGTACGGCATCGGCATGGATCTCGTGCTCGCGCTGGTCATCACCGTCGTCCTCGGCCTGGTGCTCACGCGCTCGGTCTGGGGCATGAAGGTCCGCGAGGTCGGCCAGATGAACCGGTTCGCTGCGTACGCGGGCGTCAGCCCCAAGGCGATGAGCATGCAGGTGATGGCGCTCTCGGGCGCCGTCTCCGGGCTCGCCGGTGCGATCTTCGTCCTCGGCCCCAACGGCGGACGGTTCCTGCAGACGTTCTCGCCGGGCTACGGCTTCCTCGGTATCACCGTGGCGCTGCTCGCACGCCTGAACCCGTGGGCGGCCATCGTCGCGGCCGTCTTCTACGCGAACATGATGGCCGGCTCGAACGGCATGCAGATCAACACCGACGTGCCCTACCCGCTCGTCAACGTGCTGCAGGGGCTCATCATCCTGATGATCACCGCGACGTTCGTGCTCAACCGCCGCCGCAAGCGCGTGGTGACCGAGCGAGGTGCCGGGCCCGACACGTCCGTCGAGGACGACGAGATCGAGCCGGCCACGACCTGGACCCACTACGAGTCGCCGGCGACGACCGCGACGGAAGGAGTCGAGCGGTCATGAGCAACGTCCTCGGCCACATCCTGACAGCAGCCACCCTCGCCGTGATCCTCATGAAGGTGGCGCCGATCCTGCTCGCAGCTATCGGCGGGGCGGTCACCCAGCAGGGCAACATCCTCAACATCGGGCTCGAGGGCATGATGCTCATCGGCGCCTTCGCGTCGATCGCCGTGGGCTCCTGGGCCGGCAACGCCCTCGTGGGCGTCCTGGCGGCGGTCGTCTCGGCCCTGCTGCTGGCGTTGCTCTACGCGGTGGCGACGCTGAACCTCAAGGCCGACTTCATCGTCGTCGGCATCGGCGTGAACCTGCTGGCCGCCGGCCTGTCGGTGTTCCTCCTCCAGGTGCTCTACGGCAACCCCGGCGTGACGCCGCCGGAAGACAGCATCAACCTCCCGCGCATCCCGCTCGGCCCGCTGGCGCACATTCCGGTCATCGGGCCGGCCATCGACGACCAGACCCCGCTGGTGTGGCTGGCCTTCATCTGCGTCCCGCTGTACTCCTACCTGTTGTACCGCACCCGTTTCGGTGTGCACCTGCGCGCGGTCGGTGAGGACGAGGGTGCGGCCGAGGCGGCCGGTATCAGCGTCAGCCGGATGAAGTTCTGGAGCATCCTCATCTCCGGCATCCTCTGCGGCCTCGGGGGCGCGCAGCTGGCGATGGCGACGCTCGGCAGCTTCACGGCCGGCATGACGTCGGGCCGCGGCTTCATCGCGGTCGCAGCGCTCACCTTCGGCTTGGCCAAGCCGGTGCGCACCATGGTCGCCGCGTTCATCTTCGGTGCCGCCGACGCCCTCGCCGACCAGCTCGGCGTCGCCGGCGTCAACTCGAACCTGGCGCTCATGACGCCGTACATCATCACCATCGTGGCACTCGTGCTCGCCGGGTTCCGGCTGCGGTCGGTGCTGGGGTCACGGTCCACCCGCAAGCCGGAAGCGGTGCCCGCGTCATGACGCCCCAGAAGGTGATCCTCGACTGCGACCCCGGCCACGACGACGCGATGGCGCTGCTTCTCGCCGCGGGGGACCCCCGCATCGAGCTGGTCGCCATCACCACGTGCGCCGGCAACCAGACCCTGGAGAAGGTGACCCGCAACGCGCTCGCGGTCTGTGCGGCCGCGGGGATCGACGACGTCCCGGTCGCGGCGGGTGCCGCCGGCCCGCTGGTGCGCACGCAGATGGTCGCGCCGGACATCCACGGCGAGAGCGGCCTGGACGGGCCGGTGCTGCCGGCCCCGACCCGCTCGATCGACCCGCGGCACGCCGCTCAGCTGATCATCGACACGGTGATGGCGCACGAGCCCGGCGAGATCGTGCTCGTCCCGACCGGCCCGCTGACCAACATCGCGCTCGCCATGCGTCAGGAGCCGAGGATCGTCGAGCGCGTGAAGCGGGTGGTCCTCATGGGCGGCGCGTACACGCGGGGCAACCGGACACCGGCCGCGGAGTTCAACATCGCTGCCGACCCCGAGGCGGCGTACGCCGTCTTCGACGGCGCCTGGCCCGTGACCATGGTCGGTCTGGACCTCACCCACCAGGCGACAGCCACGCAGGACGTCGTCGAGCGGATCCGCCAGATCGGCTCGCCGTTGTCGGACTTCGTCGTCGAGGTCCTGAGGTTCTTCACCTCGTCGTACAAGGAGCACCAGGGGTTCGACGCGCCGCCGGTGCACGACCCCTGCTGCATCGCCCTCATCGCCGACCCCGAGGTCGTGACGACTGAAGACGCCTTCGTCACGGTCGAGCTCACCGGCACCTGGACCAGCGGCATGACGGTCACCGACTTCGGCAACGCCTACGGGCGCGACCACAACACGCAGGTGGCGACGGTGCTCGACCGGGACCGCTTCTGGGACATGACGATCGAGGCGATCCGCACGCTCTCGACGGCACGCCAGGGCGGGGCCGCCTCGTGAGCGGTGTGATCCTGGACTGCGACACCGGCATCGACGACGCGCTCGCGATCGCCTACGCGGCCGGCGCCGGCGTGCCGCTCACCGCCTGCACGGTGGTGCACGGCAACGTCCCGGTCGACCTCGGGAGCCGCAACACCGTCACGGTGCTCGACGCCGTGGGCCTCGACGGCGTGCCTGTCTACCGCGGCGCGTCGCGACCGATGGCCCAGGAGCTCATGACCGCCGAGCACGTGCACGGCCAGGACGGCCTCGGGGACGCCGGCATCGAGCCGTCCGCCCGAGCGGTGGCCGGCGACCTCGCGGCGGTGCGCATCGTCGAGCTGGCACGGGCGCACCCGGGCGAGCTCAGCATCGTTGCCGTCGGCCCGTTGACGAACATCGCGCTGGCGCTACTGCTGGAGCCACGGCTGCCCGAGCTCGTCGACCAGGTCGTCATCATGGGCGGTGCGGTGGGCGCAGTCGGCAACGCCTCGGAGACGGGCGAGGCCAACATCTGGCACGACCCGGAGGCGGCGCAGGTCGTCATCGACGCGCCGTGGGACGTCGTATTCGTGGGGCTCGAGGCCACGATGCGCACGCCGCTCACCCAGGAGCAGCTCGCGCGCATCGAGCGCAGCGAGGACCCGCGGGCCCAGCTGTGCTGGCGCGTCCTGCAGCACTACCTGGACGTCTACGAGAACGTTCTCGGCGAGCGATCGTGCGTGCTGCACGACCCGCTCGCGCTCGTCCTGGCGGTCGAGCCCGGGCTCGCCACCTACCGGACGGTGCGCGCCTTCGTCGAGCTCGGCCGCGGTGGCACGCGGGGCATGCTCGTCGGCGACCTGCGCGGCTTCCGCCCGGATCCGGAGGACCCGCGCGCCCCCGGCGTGATCCGCATCGTCGACACCCTCGACACCGTCGCCTTCCACGACCGTTTCCTCGCCGCCATCGGCGCCTGAGGCACCCCCCGCCAACGACGCCCCTGGAGGCCTCCGCATGACCACGCCCGTCATCATCGACACCGACCCCGGCATCGACGACGCACTCGCCCTGACGCTCGCCTTCGCCAGCCCGGAGATCGAGGTCCTCGGTGTCACCACGGTCGGTGGCAACTCCGGCATCGCGCACACGACCGAGAACGCCCTGCGGTTGCTGCACCTGCTGGGCGCCGACGACGTGCCTGTCGCAGCTGGCGCGCAGACCCCGCTCGTGCACGCCGACTCCTACGCCGACCCGAGCACGCACGGCGAGGACGGCTTCGGCGGCGTCGTGCTCGACCCCGCACCGCGCCAGGCCGACGAGCGGTCCGCCGTCGAGCTGATGGTCGACCTCATCGAGAAGGCAGCCCGACCCGTGACCGTGGTCGCGATCGGCCCGCTGACCAACCTCGCGGTGCTCGGCGCGGCTCACGCGCGCACGTTCCGCAAGATCGAGCGCATCGTCATCATGGGCGGCGGGGCCCGCACACTCGGCAACATGACGCCGGCAGCCGAGTTCAACATCTGGTTCGACCCGGAGGCGGCCGCCCGCGTGTTCCGCTCCGGCGTCCCCGTCACCATGGTCGGGCTGGACGTCACGCACCAGGCGGTCACACCGCAGACCGCGTGGGAACCGTTGCGCGGCAAGGGCCGTCTGGCCCAGGCGATCATGGGGATGGTCGACTTCTACACCGGCTACCACCTCGACCACTACGGGACGTCCGACACCGCGCAGCACGACTCGCTGGCCGTCGGTGCGGTCATCGACCCTGGGCTGCTGCAGCTCAAGGAGTGCCACGTCGACGTCGAGTGCGCCGGCCGGCTCACGCGGGGCATGACCGTGGCCGACCTGGACGGCATCGGCGAGGGCACGCCGAACGCCCGCGTCGCCCTCGAGGTCGACACCGCGCGCTTCAACGACCTGCTCGTCTCGCGGATCGCCGCGCTCGACGCGCGCCTCGGCTGAGCCCTCTCCTGAACGGAAGGTGCCCCATGGCACTCAAGATGGTGCTGGACTGCGACACCGGCGTCGACGACACGATGGCGATCCTCTACGCCGCCCTGCACGAGGACGTCGAGCTGCTCGGGGTCGGCGCCGTGTTCGGCAACGTCCCCGTCGACACCGCGACGCGCAACACGACGCACACCCTGGCGATGGTGGGACGCGACGACGTCCCCGTCGCGCGCGGCGCCGACGGTCCCCTGGACGGGCGCCCCCAGACGTACGCGCTCTTCGTCCACGGCGACGACGGCCAGGGCAACGCCGGCACGGGGCGGCCCGTCGCGCCCCCGGTGCAGGAGTCCGCGGCCGAGCAGATCGTGCGGCTCGTCCGCGCGCACCCGGGGGAGGTGGAGATCGTCGCCGTCGGACCGCTCACCAACGTCGCCCTCGCGCTCGACCTGTGCCCCGAGCTGCCCTCGCTCGTGCGCGGAGTGACCATCATGGGGGGTGCCGCCCTGGCCCCCGGCAACGTGACACCCCTCGCCGAGGTCAACATCTGGTTCGACCCGAACGCGGCAGCCACGGTCTTCGCCGCCCCCTGGCGCGTCACGATGGTCGGGCTCGACGTCACCATGCGCACGACCCTCACCGAGGCGCACCGCCGTCAGCTCGCGGCCGGTGGCACGGTCGGCGACTACGTGGCGCGCATCCTCGACTTCTACTTCGACTTCTGCGCGAGCCGCGAGCTCGGCGAGCGCAGCGGCTTCCTGCACGACACCCTCGCGGTCGCGGTCGCGGCGGGAGCCCTGGTCCCGAACCTGGCTCCCACGGTCGACGTGCAGGTCGACACCGGCGAGGGCCCGGGCCGCGGGCAGACCGTCTGCGACCTGCGCGGCAGGTACATGGGCTTCCCGGAGCAGCCGGGTGCCCACTGCGTCGTGGTGCTCGAGACGGACCCCGGCTTCGCCGACGAGGCGGTCGCGCTGATCGCGGCCGCCGGCGACGCGCAGATCGACGTCACGCCGTCCCGGCTGGCGGCGTCCCACGGCAACGGAAGGTAGCGAGATGGCTCTCAAGATGGTCCTGGACTGCGACACCGGCATCGACGACACGATGGCGCTGATGTACGCGGCGCTGAGCCCGGAGGTCGACCTGCTCGCCGTGGGTGCGGTGTGGGGCAACGTGGACGTCGACACCGCGACCCGCAACAGCCTGCACACGCTGGCGATGCTCGGGCGCGACGAGGTGCCGGTGGCTCGCGGCGCGGCCGGGCCGAGCGACGGCTCGACCGCCGAGTTCGCGTTCCACGTGCACGGTGACGACGGGCAGGGCAACGCCGGTACGGGGCGCAGCGTCGGCCAGCCCGCGCCGGTCACGGCCGCCCAGCAGATCGTCGACGCCGTCCGGGCGCACCCGGGCGAGGTCGAGATCGTGGCCGTGGGCCCGCTCACGAACCTCGGAGAGGCCCTGGCGCTCGACCCCGAGCTGCCCTCCCTGGCGCGTGGAGTCACCCTCATGGGAGGTACGGCGCTCGCTCCCGGCAACGTCACGCCGGTGGCCGAGGCCAACATCTGGCACGACCCCGAGGCCGCAGCGGCGGTGTTCGACGCGGCATGGCCGGTGACGATGGTCGGCCTCGACGTCACGATGAAGACCCTGCTCGACGAGGG
>NZ_LMER01000002.1:86210-133034 GCF_001426435.1 Angustibacter sp. Root456
TACTTCGACTTCTTCGCCGAGACGTCCTTCGGCGAGCGGCGCGGGTGCCTGCACGACACCATGGCCGTCGCGGTCGCCGCCGGCACCTTGGTGCCCGACCTCGCGCCCGTGGTCGACGTGAAGGTCGACACCTCGGACGGCATCGGCCGGGGGCAGACGGTGTGCGACCTGCGCGGCATGTACATGGGCTTCCCCGCGCAGGACGGCGCGCACTGCAGGGTGGTGCTGAAGGCCGACCCGCACTTCGCCGACCAGGTCGTCGCCCGCATCGTGGCGGCAGGTGACGCGAGGATCGACGTGTCGATGCCCGCCGAGTCGGCCGAGGCTGGTCGGTGATCGACCTCTCCGGCCAGGCCGCCCTCGTCACCGGCGCGGCCCGCGGCATCGGGCGCGCGGTCGCGGTGTCGCTCGCGGAGGCGGGGGCCGACGTCGTCGTCACCGACGTCGCGCGCCAGGTCGAGGGCCTGACCTACGAGACGGCGAGCGGCGACGACCTGGCCGAGACCGTCTCGATGGTGGAGGCGCTCGGACGCCGGGCGCTGCCCGCCACGGTGGACGTGCGCCGCCACGACGACCTCGTCGCCGCCGTCGACCTCGCGCGGGCCGAGCTCGGGCGCCTCGACGTCCTCGTCGCCAACGCGGGGGTGGCCAGCTGGCCCACGACGACGTGGCAGGCGACGCCGGAGCAGTGGCAGACCATGATCGACGTCGTCCTCACCGGCACCTGGAACGCCTGTCGCGCAGCGATTCCGGCGATACTCGACGGTGGCCGGGGAGGCTCGATCGTCTTCATCGGCTCGACCGCCGCGGTCAAGCCGTTGCCGACGATCGGTCACTACAGCGCAGCGAAGAACGGGCTCGTGGGGCTGCTCAAGAGCCTCGCTCTCGAGCTCGCGGGCGAGCGGATCCGCGTCAACGCCGTGCACCCGGGCGGTACGGGCACGTACATGACCGAGAACCCTGCGGCCGAGGCGTGGCAGGCGGGCGTCGAGGGGGTGGGCGGTGCTCTGCGCCTGCCCATGCCGATCCACCGCATGGAGCCGGTGGACGTCGCTCACGCGGTGCGGTGGCTCAGCTCGGACGAAGCGCGCTACGTCACGGGCACCGAGCTCGTCGTCGACGCCGGGGCGACGCTGCAGTGAGCAAGGGGTCGCTGCGCACGTACTTCCAGCTCGTGGCGCCCGGCGCCGCCGCTGGACCGTTCGGCGCGGCGACGATCGCCCGGCTGCCCATCGCCATGACGCCCCTCGGCATCGTCCTGCTGGTGCAGCACGTCACGGGCTCGTACGCCCTCGCGGGCAGCGTGACGGGCGCCTTCGCGCTCGGGACCGCCGTGGGTGCGCCGCTGTGGGGACGCGCGATCGACCGCCTCGGGCAGCCGTGGGTCGTGGGCCCGACCGCCGTCGTGAGCGCCGTCTTCACGGCGCTGATCGCGCTGACCGCCGGTCACGTACCGCTGGCGGTGCTCATCGTGCTGGGGGCGTTCGCAGGTGTCTCCTTCCCGCCGATGACGCCGGCCATGCGGTCGGCCTGGCGGGAGGCCGTCCCCGACACCTCACGGCACGCGGCCGCGTTCGCCCTCGACGCGGTGTCGGTGGAGACCATCTTCATCGCCGGGCCGATGCTGCTGTCGCTGCTGCTCGTCGTCGGGTCGCCCGTCGTGCCCTTGCTCGTCACGTCGGGGCTGCTCATCGTCGGAGGAGTCACCTACGCGACCACCGGGGCGGCGCGACGCGCCGGGAGCCGAGGAACGGCCGAAGCTCTGGTGGCCGCCGTTGCGCAGTCGCGGTTCGACCGGGTGCTGCCGCACGGACTGCTGCCGGTGCTCGTCACCGGTCTCGGGCTCGCCGTGGCGTTCGGCGCGATCGACACGGCGCTCGCGGCCACAGCCCGCGACGTGCTGGGCAACCAGGCGACCCTGGGCTTCCTCTTCGCGGCCGTCGCCGGAGGCAGCGCCACGAGCGGGCTGTGGTTCGGCACTCGCGGGGTCACCCAGCGGGCCCAGATCCGCTTCCTGCCTGTCCTGCTGCTGGCGTTCGCCTGCGGACTGACGCCGATCTCCCTGCTGATCGGCGAGTCCTCGCCCGCGCTGCTGGTGCTGCTGCCTCTCCTCTACCTCACCGGGCTCGCGATCTCGCCGACGCTGATCATCCTGCAGAACCTCGTCGACCTCGCCGCGCCGGCCGCCCGCAGCAGCGAGGGCCAGGCGTGGCTCTCGACCAGCGTCACCACCGGCGCCGGCGCGGGCACAGCGGCGGCCGGTGCCCTCATCGACCTCGGCGGCGCCCCCTGGGGCTTCGCGACCGCGGGCCTCGCCGCGCTGGTGGCCGCGAGCTTCGCGGCCGGCTTGCGAGGTCGGCACGCCCGCAGCACCTGGCCACCGCAACCTACGACGACTGGAGGCTGACGTGGACGTCATCCACGAGACTGGCACGACGCACGACGACGAGACGGTCCAGACCGTGCTCGGGCCGATCCCGGTGTCCGAGCTGGGCACGACGCTCATGCACGAGCACGTGTTCAACGACCTGCGGGAGGCGCTGAAGGAAGGCGTGGCGCCGTTCGTCAGCGACCTCGCCCAGCAGCCGGTGTCCGCGGAGATCGCGTGGGCCCTGCGCGAGGACCCGTACAGCAACGAGGACAACTGCACGCTCGACGACGAGGACGTGACCGTCTCCGAGCTCGGGCTCTTCGCGGCGGTCGGCGGACGCACGGTGGTCGACAACACGACCGGCCCGGGCCGCGACCCCGCCGCGCTGCGCCGCGTGTCCCAGCGCACGGGTCTCAACCTCGTGATGGGCAGCGGCTGGTGCCTCGCGCACGGCCACGACGACTCGTGGGCCGGCCGTGACCCTGAGGAGGCCGCGGACGAGCTCGTCGCGGAGATCACCGGCGGCGTGGACATCGGGGACGGCGACCCCGTGCGGCCCGGCATCATCGGCGAGATCGGCGTGGGGCCGAGCTTCACGGCGTCCGAGCGCGTCACGCTGCTGGCGTCGGCGAAGGCGCAGACGCGGACCGGTCTGCCGCTGCTGATCCACCTCCCGGGATGGCAGCGGCGCGCCCAGGAGGTCGTCGACCTCGTGCTCGCCGAGGGGTGCGACCCGCGCGCGGTGGTGCTGTGCCACATGGACCCGTCCGGCGCAGACCGCGCGTACCAGCGCGAGGTGGCCGCGCGCGGCGTGTGGCTGGAGTTCGACATGGTCGGCATGCCCTTCAACTTCGTGGGCGAGGGGCAGTCGCCCGCCGTCCACGAGACCGCCGACGCGGTGGCGGGCCTGATCGCCGACGGGTTCGCGTCCCAGCTGCTGCTGTCGCACGACGTCTTCCTCAAGGCCATGTGGACCCGGTACGGCGGCAACGGGTACGCGTTCGTCCCGGCCGCCTTCCTGCCGCGTCTGCAACGCCTGGGCGTCGACGAGCAGACCATCGCCAGCCTGCTGACCGCCAACCCCGCCGCGGTGTTCACCGCGGCGGCCCGCTCCNCACTGAAGGAGTTGCTCGCATGTCTCGCCAGCTCATCCTCGACGTCGACACCGGAACCGACGACGCCGTCGCCATCATGTTCGCTGCCTTGCACCCTGAGCTGGAGCTGCTCGCCGTGACCACGGTCAACGGCAACGTCCCCGTGCAGCACTGCACCGACAACAGCCTGCGCGTGCTCGACTTCATCGGGCGCTCCGACGTCCCGGTCCACGAGGGGCTGTCACGACCCATCGTGCGTCTGGACTTCCCTCGTCCCAAGCGCTACGAGCGCGACTCCGAGCAGGACATGCACGGCACCAAGCTGCCGCTTCCGGACCCCACGTCGAGCAAGCACGACACTGGTGCGGTCGAGTACCTGGTCGAGACGCTGCGCGCGACGACGTCGCAGATCACGCTCGTCCCGGTCGGGCCGCTCAGCAACATCGCCGCGGCGCTGGCGATCGACCCGAAGATCACCGAGGCCGTCGACGAGGTCGTGATCATGGGCGGCGGCCACGACGTCGGCAACGAGACCGCGTCCGCGGAGTTCAACATCTGGGCCGACCCGGAGGCCGCCGAGATGGTGTTCGCGGCCGGCTTCGAGAAGGTCACGCTCGTGCCGCTGGACGCGACGCACCAGGCCCTGGTGTCCGCGGACGACTGCACGCGCATGAAGGCTCTCGGCACTCCCGCGGGGATCGCGGCGGACGTGCTCATCGGACGGCGCGTCTCGGCGTACACCCGTGGGCACGGCGTCGCCGTCGCCGACGCAGCACCGGTGCACGACGCGCTCTGCACGGCGTACCTGGTGGAGCCCAAGGTGATCAGCACGCGGCACCTGCACGTCTGCGTCGAGACGCAGGGAAAGTACACGGTGGGACGCACCGTCATCGACACGCGCACCCACGACAGCCTGCCTCCGAACTGCCACGTGGCCCTGCAGGCGGATGCGCCTCTCTTCGTCCAGCAGCTGATGGAAACCTTCGCGCGGGCGGTCTGACGTGGCTCGCGTCCTGCTGGTGGGGGAGTCCTGGTTCGTCCACATGGTGCACCAGAAGGGATTCGACTCCTTCTTCACCTCCACCTACGAGGAGGGCGGCGGTGCGTTCATCGCCGCCTTGGAGTCGACCGGGCACGAGGTCGTGTACGTGCCGTCCCACGAGGTGGCGTCCCGGTTCCCTGACACGGCCGAGTCCTTGGACGCCTTCGACGTCGTGGTGGTCAGTGACGTCGGGGCGAACACCTTCCAGCTGCTGCCGGAGACGTTCGAGAGGTCGGTGCCCACCACCGACCGCACGGAGCTGCTGCGTGACTACGTCGCTCGCGGCGGTGGGCTGCTCATGGTCGGGGGCTACCTGACCTTCAGCGGCATCGACGCCAAGGCCCGCTGGGGCCGTACGCCCCTCGCCGGCGCCCTGCCGGTGGAGGTGCTCGACCGCGACGACCGGGTCGAGCTGCCGTCGGGCGTCCCGCCTGTCGTCGTCGCCGACCACGAGGTCGTCGCCGGCCTGGACGCGCGGTGGCCCGCGCTGCTCGGGCTCAACGAGACCGTTGCGCGCGACGGCGCGGTGGTCGTCGCCGAGTGCGCCGGTCACCCCCTCCTGGTGCTCGGGGAGTACGAGCAGGGTCGGTCGGCCGCGTTCACCTCCGACGTCGCGCCGCACTGGGCGCCGCCGGGCTTCCTGGAGTGGGGCGGTTACGCGACGCTGTTCGACCAGCTCGTGCGCTGGCTGGGGGTCCGCTCGTGACGCGCATGGTGATCGACACCGACACCGCGTCGGACGACGCCGTCGCGCTCGTGATGGCCCTGACCCACCCGGACGTCGAGGTGCTGGCGATCACCGTGGTCATGGGCAACGTGTCGCTCGAGCAGGGTCTGGCGAACGCCGCGTACACCCGCGACCTCTGCGGAGCGCAGCACGTCCCGATCCACGCGGGGGCAGCCCAGCCGCTGGTGCGCGAGCACGTCAGTGCCCAGAACGTGCACGGCGCGGACGGCATGGGTGACATCGGGTTGCCGCTGGCGCCAGCCACAGCGCAGGAGGAGCCGGCCGCCCAGGCGCTGGTGCGGCTCGCCCACGAGCACCCGGGCGAGCTGGTGCTGGTGGCGCTCGGGCCGCTGACGAACCTCGCCGAGGCGCTGCGGCTGGACCCGTCCATCGCCACCGCGTACCGACGGGTGGTCATCATGGGAGGCACGGGTGACCACAGCGGCAACATCACACCGGCGGCGGAGTTCAACGTCTACGTCGACCCGGAGGCCGCGGACGAGGTGTTCCGATCGGGCATGCCGATCGAGATGGTGGGTTGGGACGTGTCGCGCAACGACGCGGCGCTGTCACCCTCCGACGTCGAGCACCTGTCGACGCTGGGTGAGAGGGGTGCGTTCTGCGCGGGCATCCAGGCGCAGCTGATGCGGTTCTGCCACGACGTGACGCAGATCGAGGGCATCGACCTCCCGGACCCCGTCACCACCGCGATCGCCATCGACCCGTCGATCGCGACCGAGACCGTCCTGACGTACGTCGCGGTCGAGACGTCGGGCGAGCTCACGCGCGGCATGACGGTGGTCGACCGGCTCGGGCTGCTTGGCCGGCCGCCGAACGCCACGGTCGTCGTCCGAGCCGACCGCAGCCGGTTCCTCCAGATGCTGCACGGCGCCTGCGCCTGACGGCCAGGGGCGGTCGCACGTCGACCGCCCCTGGGCCAAGGTGGGGACATGGTCAACCGGCTGGCGAACGCCACGAGCCCGTATCTGCTTCAGCACCAGGACAACCCCGTCGACTGGTGGGAGTGGGGTGAGGACGCCTTCGCGGAGGCGCGACGCCGCGACGTCCCGGTGATCCTCAGCGTCGGCTACGCCGCGTGCCACTGGTGCCACGTCATGGCGCGCGAGTCGTTCGAGGACGACGCCACTGCGGCGCTCATGAACGACGGCTTCGTCTGCGTCAAGGTCGACCGCGAGGAGCGGCCGGACGTCGACGCCGTCTACATGGAGGCGACCGTCGCCATGACCGGCCACGGGGGCTGGCCCATGACGGTGTTCCTCACGCCCGAGGGCAGGGTGTTCCACGCCGGCACGTACTACCCGGCACGGCCGCACCCGCAGATGCCGTCGTTCACCCAGCTGCTCGGCGCCGTCCGGCAAGCGTGGGAGGGGCAGCGCGGGGACGTCGAGGGTGCCGCGACCCGGGTGGCCCAGGCGTTGTCGGCCCGCCAACGGCGAGGCGGCACCGACACTTCGAGTGCGCCGTCCGCCTCGGACCTCGCCGACGCGGTGCGCCGGCTCCATGCGGACTTCGACGCCGAACGTGGTGGTTTCGGCGGCGCGCCGAAGTTCCCGCCGTCGATGGTGCTGGAGTTCCTCTTGCGGCACGCCGCTCGCGTGGGCGACCACGAGCAGACGGGCGCGGCCGCCCTGCACATGGTCACCGAGACGTTGCGGCACATGGCGTTCAGCGGGATGTACGACCAGCTCGAGGGCGGGTTCGCGCGGTACGCCGTCGACGCCGACTGGGTCGTGCCCCACTTCGAGAAGATGCTCTACGACAACGCCCTGCTGGCGCGGGTCTACCTGCACTGGTGGCGGCTCACCGGCGACCCGCTGGGCCGTCGGGTCGCCGAGGAGACGTGCGACTTCATAGTGCGACGCCTGCTCACTGCCGAGGGCGGCCTGTCGAGCGCGCTCGACGCCGACACCCCCACCGGGGAGGGCGCGCACGGCGTCGAGGGCCTCACCTACGTCTGGACGCCCCAGCAGCTGCGGAAGGTGCTCGGCCCGGACGACGGGCCCTGGGTCGCGCAGGCTACTGGCGTCACGCCGGAGGGCACCTTCGAGCACGGCACGTCCACCCTGCAGCTGAGGCTGGACGTCGACTCGGCAGGGGCCGACCCCGCCGACGTGCGTCGCTGGCAGAGCGCCCGTGACCGGTTGCGCGGCGCGCGCGCCCGCCGGCCGCAGCCGGCCCGTGATGACAAGGTGGTCGCCGCCTGGAACGGCCTGGCCGTCGCGGCGCTCGCCGAGTGCGGCGTGCTGCTCGGTCGCGCGGACCTGCTGTCCGTCGCCGAGCGCGCCGCCGACCTGCTGGTGCGCGAGCACGTGGTGGGCGGGCGCTTGCGACGGGTGTCGCGGGCCGGCCGCGTCGGCGCACCGGCGGGCGTGCTCGAAGACCACGCGGACGTCATCGAGGGCCTCCTGGCGCTCTACTCGGTGACCGGTGCGGCGCACTGGGTGGACGCCGCCAGGCCGCTCGTCGAGGCCATCACCAGCCGCTTCTGGACGGCGCGGTCCGGCTTCTCAGACACCGCCAGTGACGCTTCGGACCCGTTGCTGCGCAACGCCGCTGGTGACCGCGGGGCGGACCCTTCCGACAACGCCTACCCGTCCGGCCCCTCGGCCGCCGCGTCGGCGTTGCTCACCTGGGCGGCGCTCACCGGCGACGACACGGCGCGCCTCGTGGCCGCGCAGGCACTCGACGGCGTGCGCCAGGTCTCGGCCGCGTCACCCCGCTTCGCCGGGTGGGGGCTCGCGGCCGCTGAGGCCGCGGTCGACGGACCACGCGAGGTCGCGGTGGTAGGGGCGCCCGGCGACGAGCGCACCACGGCCCTGTGGCTCGAGGCGCTCGCCGGCACCGCACCGGGGCTGGTGGTGGCCGCGGGTGCACCGGGCGCCGTCCCCGCCGTCGAGCTGCTCGAGGGTCGCGGCCTGGTGCGCGGCGAGCCGGCGGCGTACCCGTGCCGAGGTCAGGTGTGCGACCTGCCCACTGTCGACGTCCGCGCCGTGCGGGCGTTCGTCAGGTGCGAAGATCGAGACGACCGCCCGAGCGGGCGCCCGTCGACACCCGGAGGCGCGTAGCCATGGCCAAGGAGATCACCTTCGACCCGGTCGTGACGGGCGGAGTCGTCGCCGGTTTCGACGGCTCGCCCGCCTCGCGACGCGCCGTCGCGGTGGCCGCCGAGGAGGCGGCCATGCGCGGTGTGCCGCTGCACGTCGTGCGCGCGTGGATGTTCTCGTCGGCGGCCGACGAGGCCGGTGCCCCGGTGGGCACCGTGCCGAGCCTCGACGAGGTCGAGCAGGCCGTGCGGACGTCGGTCGAGCAGGTGGTGGAGCACGTGCGCGCCGAGCTGCCCGACCTTCAGGTCGTGCCGCACGTGCACCACTGCAAGGCGGTCGACGCCCTCGTGGCGGCGTCGCTGGACGCGCAGCTGCTGGTGGTGGCCCGGCGCGGCCAGGGCGGCTTCGTCGACCTGCTCCTCGGCTCGACCGCCGACCAGGTCGTGCGCCACGCGCACTCGTCCGTGCTCGTGGTGCGGCCCGTCTGAGGGCGGCGACGTCGGCTCGGGGTCGGTGAGCTCAGGCGAAGTGCGCCCGGCTCAGCCCGAGTGGCCGTACACCGTCATCGACACCGCGATGTAGTGGGTGACGAACGCGGCCACCGTGCAGGCGTGGAAGATCTCGTGGAAGCCGAACCACCGCGGGCTGGGGTCGGGACGCTTGAGGCCGTAGACCACCGCACCGAGCGTGTACAGGCCGCCCCCGACGATGATCAGCGTGACGATCGCCGGGCCGCCCGTGCGCAGGAAGTCGGGCAGGTACATCACGGCGACCCAGCCGAGGGCGACGTAGACGGGCGTGTAGAGCCATCGCGGCGCGCCCACCCAGAAGACCCGGAACAGCACGCCGGCGATGGCGCCGCCCCACACGATGAACAGCAGCGTGCGGCCGCGTCCCTCGGGCAGCAGCAGGGCCGCGAACGGCGTGTACGAGCCGGCGATGATGAGGAAGATGTTCGAGTGGTCGAACCGCTTGAGCAGCATGCGGGTGCGCGGCGACCAGTTGCCGCGGTGGTAGACCGCGCTCGTGCCGAACAGCAGGCCGGCGCAGACCGTGAAGACGGCGGAGGCGACGCGCGCGGTCGTCGTCGGAGCGAGGATCACCAGCACCAGCCCGGCGGCGACCGCCAGGGGAGCGGTGCCCGCGTGCAGCCACCCGCGCAGCCGCGGCTTGACCGCGGCCACGGCGTCGTGGACCGCGTCGGAGACGGTCTCCGACGCCGGCTCCTTCGGTTCGTGCGGCGCACCCATGGACCGAGCGTAACCTACGACGGCGTAAGTTACGGAAGCGTAGGTTGCGTGACCTGAGCCACGTCACGCCTCGACGGGTCGCTCGCTCGGTGAAGATGCTGTGCCGGAGTGCCGGCCGCGGCCGCGGCTAGGGGCTGCGCGGGCGGTCTGGGAGTACCGTGTCCGACGGTCTCAGCAACGGAGAGTGGCACATGCAGCGACGGCAGGGTGAGCGAGGTTCCCGTGGGGCTTCGTGACCTCGCGTACGGCGTCTACGAGCGCCGGCTCGCCGCGTCGCTCGATCCCGCCTCGATCCCGCGCCACGTCGGGGTGATCGTCGACGGCAACCGCCGGTGGGCCCGCCAGTCGGGTGCCGGCACCGCCGTGGGCCACGCCGCCGGCGCCGAGAACATGGAGCGCCTGCTCGACTGGTGCGACGAGGTCGGCGTCGAGGTGGTCACGCTGTGGCTGCTCTCGACCGACAACTTCAACCGGCCACCCGAGGAGCTCGCGGCGCTCATGCCGATCATCGAGGACCTCACCGAGCGGATCGCCGCCACCGGCCGCTGGCACCTGCACCCCGTGGGTGCACTCGACCTCCTGCCCGACGCCACCGCCCGGCGGCTCAAGGAGCTCGAGGACCGCACCAGCGCGATCACCGACCGCACCGTCAACGCCGCGATCGGGTACGGCGGCCGGCGCGAGATCGCGGACGCCGTCCGCTCGCTCATCAAGGAGCACGCCGCCCGCGGCACGTCGCTCGAGGAGCTGGCCGAGATCCTCGACGTCGACCACATCAGCGAGCACCTGTACACCCGCGGCCAGCCCGACCCCGACCTGGTGATCCGCACGTCGGGCGAGCAGCGGCTGGGTGGCTTCCTGCTCTGGCAGAGCGCGCACAGCGAGTTCTACTTCTGCGAGGCCTACTGGCCCGACTTCCGCAAGGTCGACTTCCTGCGCGCCTTGCGTGCCTACGGCCTGCGCGAGCGCCGCTTCGGCGCCTGACCCGCGCGCCGTCCCAGCCCCTTCGGCCTCGGTGGCGCGAGGGAGGGGTCAGTCGAGGTCGGGGGCCAGCGCCCGCACCTCTGCGCAGCGCAGCGTCTGCAGCACCTCGTCGAGTGGTTGCGGCCGCGCGAACAAGAAGCCCTGCCCTTCGGTGCACCCGGCCACGCGCAGCACCTCAGCCTGCGACTCGCGCTCGATGCCCTCGGCCACCACGTCGAGCTCCAGCGCGGACGCCATCACCAGGATCGCGTCGACGAGCGCCCGCGCGCGGGGCATCGCGTCGATGTCACGGACGAACGACCGGTCGATCTTGAGGACGTCGACCGGCAGGTGCTGCAGGTAGCCGATCGACGAGAAGCCGACCCCGAAGTCGTCGATGGCCAGCCGCGCGCCCGCCGAGGTCAGCCGGTGCAGGGTCTCGGCGGTGTGCGGGTCGTCCTGCACGAGCACCGTCTCGGTCATCTCGAGCACCAGGCGCGATGCCCCGAACGCCGCCACCGCCGCCCGGACGTGGTCGACGAAGTCCGGGTCGTGCAGCTGGTGCGCCGACATGTTCACGGCCAGGTCGATGGGCCGCCCGGCGGCGGCGACGAGCTGCGGGATGTCGGCCACGACCTGCGCGAGCACCCGCTGCCCCAGCGGCACGATGAGGCCGGAGTCCTCGGCGGCCGGGATGAACAGGTCCGGAGGCACCAGCGAACCGTTGCGGCGCCAGCGCACCAGCGCCTCGACCCCCGCGATGCGCCCGGACTCCAGCGAGATCACCGGCTGGTAGTGCACCACGAGCTCACGCTCGATGCCGGCCCGCAGCGCCTCGATGAGCTCGAGGCGCAGGATGCGGTCGTCGCGCAGTGAGCCCTCGTACATGGCGTACTGGCTCTTGCCGAGCCCCTTCGCGCTGTACATCGCCATGTCAGCGTTGCGCATGACCTCCGACGCCTCCTCGCCTCCGGAGGAGACGACGACGCCGATGCTGGTGCCCACGAGCACGCCGTGGCCGGCGACGACCGCCTCGCGGCGCACGGCGGCCAGCACCCGTTGGCACACCCGCTCGACCTGCTCGACGTCGCTGACATCGAGCAGCAGGACGGCGAACTCGTCGCCACCCAGGCGCGCGACGCAGCCTCGGGTGCCGGCGAGCGCGGCCAGGCGCTCGGCCACGATGCGCAGCAGCTCGTCGCCGGCTGCGTGGCCGAAGCGGTCGTTGACGGACTTGAAGCCGTCGAGGTCGAGGTAGAGCACCGCCACCTGACGCCGCGCGGAGGCCGACGCCAGCGCCACCTCCAACCGCTCGGTGAACAGCGCACGGTTGGGCAGCCCGGTGAGGCTGTCCTGGCGGGCCTGGCGAGCCAGCTGCTCGACAAGCGTCAGCCGGGCCAGCACCTGCTCTCCGACGCCGGCCAGCGCCTCCAGCGCCTGACGGTCGAGCTCACGCGCCGAGCGGCTGAGCCCCGGCGTGCGGGCGACGAGCCACAGCGGGGCGCCGTCGTCGTCCAGCACCGCGCCCACCTCGCGCTCGGACGGCGCGTCGTAGCGCAGCGCCACCTGGGGCCAGGCGAGCACCTTCTCCGCCTGCAGCGGCAACCACTTGAGCACGTCCTCCTTGGTGGCGGCGCCTTGCACCGCACCGGAGGCGTCGAAGAGCGTGGTGAGCCGCCGCTGGTGCTCCGAGCCGCGGCTCAGCGCCCGGCTGGCGACCAGGATCGTCGCGAGCGGCACGATGAGCAGCGCGCTGGCCCACCCGGGCAGCGACCGGGCGACGAGTGCGGCGAGGTAGCCGAGGCTGTCGATGCCCACGAAGGCCAGGCCCGCGATCAGGCCGTTGCTGTACCGCAGCTGCTCCAGCGGCGAGGTGCGCTCCTCGAAGGCGACCGAAGCAGCGGAGATCACGTAGTCGACGACGAAGAAGACCGTGCAGCCGGTGCCGACGGCGGCGAGCTCGGTGACCGACGTCCGGCCCAGCGGGTCGATGGCGTACATCACGCCGACGGCGGCGCTGCCGCAGAGCACGGTGAGTGCCGCGTTGAACAGCCGGACGTCGACGCGCTTGGGCTTGGTCACCTGGGCGAGGGTCTGGCCCGCCGCCCAGACGGCGAGCGCGCCCCAGGCGTCGCCCTGCACCACGAGCGCCACGAGCACCGCGGACTCGAACCCGACCTCGATGCCGACGCCGGCCCGCGAGAGCTGCAGCGGGAAGCGCGCCATGAGCGCGATGAGGGGGACACCGACGACGAAGGTCACCAACCACGTCGGGTCGATGCCGCCCGAGCCGGCGAACCGCGCGAGGGCGTTGACGGCGAGCGCGGCACCGGTGGTGATGACGGTGATGTCGAAGGTCCAGCTCAGGGCGGACTTGCCGGGCGGCGCCGCCTGCATCATGCCTCCTCCGCGCGTTGTTGGACGTCCCGACCTCGCTATCGGCCGTGGGGGTGACGAACTCAAGCCTTCGGCGTGTTGCCGTCGCCCTGCGAGGGGTCCGGCGTAGCGTCCGAGAGGACGGCGACGCATCCCGCCGAGCCGTTCGGGAGGCCCACGTGACGCGACCTGATGGCCGCGGAAGGGGCCGGCTCCCGGCCCCGTGGGGGCTTGGTCCCGGCACCTGACCCGCGAGCGACGCCGGGCACGTGCCCGGCCAGGGGAGTCGAAGTGGCCACTGACCGACGGACGTTCGTGCTCGACACCTCCGTGCTGCTGTCCGACCCGCGCGCGATGCTGCGCTTCGCCGAGCACGAGGTCGTCGTGCCCGTGGTGGTCGTGAGCGAGCTGGAGGCCAAGCGGCACCACCCTGAGCTGGGCTACTTCGCGCGCACCGCGCTGCGGCTGCTCGACGACCTGCGCGTGCAGCACGGCCGCCTGGACGCACCCCTCGCCCTCGACGGCGGGGGCACGCTGCGGGTCGAGCTCAACCACACCGACCCGACGTCGCTGCCGGCCGGGTTCCGGTTGGGCGACAACGACTCTCGCATCCTCGCGGTGGCCAAGAACCTCGCCGGTGAGGGTTCGGACGTGACCCTCGTGAGCAAGGACCTGCCCATGCGCGTCAAGGCCTCCGCGGTGGGCCTGCGCGCTGAGGAGTACCGCGCCGAGCTCGCGGTCGACTCCGGCTGGACCGGCATGGCCGAGCTGGAGGTCTCGGCGGACGACGTCGCCCGGCTGTACGACGACGGCCAGCTCGACCTCACGGCGCTGCGGGCCGCAGGGGCCTGTGTGCCCGAGCAGACCGAGCTGCCGTGCCACACCGGCGTGGTGCTGGTGTCCGAGCGTGGCAGCGCCCTCGGTCGGGTGACCGCCGACAAGGGCGTGCGGTTGGTGCGCGGCGACCGTGACGCCTTCGGGCTGCACGGTCGCAGTGCGGAGCAGCGGATCGCCCTCGACCTGCTGCTCGACCCGGACGTCGGCATCGTCAGCCTCGGTGGCCGCGCGGGCACCGGCAAGAGCGCGCTCGCGCTCTGCGCGGGGCTGGAGGCCGTGATGGAGCGGCGCCAGCACCGCAAGGTCATCGTCTTCCGGCCGCTGTACGCCGTGGGCGGGCAGGACCTCGGCTACCTGCCGGGCAGCGAGTCCGAGAAGATGAACCCCTGGGCCCAGGCGGTGTTCGACACCCTCGGCGCGCTCGTGTCGAGCGAGGTCGTCGAGGAGGTCATGGACCGCGGCATGCTCGAGGTGCTGCCCCTGACCCACATCCGGGGCCGCTCGCTGCACGACGCGTTCGTGGTGGTCGACGAGGCGCAGTCGCTCGAGCGCAACGTCCTGCTCACGGTGCTCTCGCGGATCGGGCAGAACTCCAAGGTGGTGCTGACGCACGACGTGGCTCAGCGCGACAACCTGCGGGTGGGTCGTCACGACGGCGTGGCGGCGGTGATCGAGGCGCTGAAGGGTCACCCGCTCTTCGCGCACGTCACGTTGACCAGGTCCGAGCGCTCGCCCGTGGCTGCTCTGGTCACCGACCTGCTGGAGGGCCTGGAGGTCTGAGGGGCCCGGATCCGCTGCCGGAATCGGTGAGGATCGTCACGTTTGTCGACGCAGAGTGAGCACGCCGCACGCTGCGTCGAGAAATTCGTGCTGACGGCCGGATCGAGATTTTGCGATCTCATGACCTTCGCGCACGGTGGGTAGCAGACCGAAGCACCCCTGGCGCGACGGTGGCTGCCTGACCGGCGGCCGACGATCGCTGGGCGCCCGCGTGCGCACACCTCGGATCGGGCCGCGTAGCGGCGCCGACCCACGTCCAGGAAGGGGTGCGACGAGACCACGCCGTCACCGCACGCGGGGGCGTGGCCGACGAAAGGCACTTCGTGATCCGACGCGCCCTGCGCCGTCCTGTCCTGTCCAGCCTCACCGCACTGACCGCCGCCGGCCTCGCCGCGGGCGGGTTCGTCCTCACCTCCACCACCACCACCACGCAGGCCAGCGCGACCGGCCTGAGCGTCCAGCTCGCGCCGTCGACGCCCACGCCGACGGTGCAGGACCCCAAGCCCGTCGCCGACAGCCGCCGCCGCGAGATCGCGGCGAGCGCGCACCGGGCGAAGCTCAAGAAGCGTGCCGAGCAGAAGGCCGCAGCCGCGAAGGCCGAGCGGGACAGACGCGCCGAGCGCCTGCGCGCGAGCCGCGCCGCCGAGCGCAAGCGCCTGCTCAGCGCCGACCCGCGCTCGGCTGCCCGTGCGCTGCTCAGCGAATTCGGCTTCAGCTCCAGCCAGTTCGGCTGCCTCAACTCGTTGTGGCAGAAGGAGAGTGGCTGGAACACCCATGCCAGCAACCCGTCGTCCGGCGCCTACGGCATCCCGCAGGCGCTGCCCGGCGGCAAGATGGCGAGCGCCGGCAGTGACTGGCGCACCAACCCGGTCACCCAGATCAAGTGGGGGCTGCGCTACATCAAGGCGTCGTACGGCACGCCGTGCGCGGCGTGGAACCACAGCCAGGCCAGCGGCTGGTACTGAGGGCCGCCGGCTCGCGCGTCCGGCGCAGTGACCTTCGCGGTCACTGCGCCGGACGCGTCATGCGCAGGACGTCGAGCGCCTCGTCGAGCTGCTGCTCGGTGAGGTCGCCGCGCTCGACGAAGCCGAGGTCGAGCACGGCCTGGCGGATCGTCGTGCGCTCCTTGACGGCCTTCTTCGCTACTGCCGCAGCGGCTTCGTAGCCGATGTAGCGGTTGAGCGGGGTCACGACCGACGGCGACGACTCGGCGAGCTCACGGCACCGGTCGACGTCGGCCACGAGGCCGTCGACGCAGCGGTCGGCGAGAAGGCGGGACGCGGCTGCGAGCAGGCGCGTGGATTCCAGCACGGCGCGTCCCATCACCGGCATCATGACGTTGAGCTCGAAGCTGCCGGAGGCGCCGGCGAAGGTCACCGTCGCGTCGTGGCCGATCACCTGGGCGCACACCATGAGCGTCGCCTCGGGGATCACCGGATTCACCTTGCCGGGCATGATGCTCGACCCCGGCTGCAGGTCGGGCAGGTGCACCTCTGCGAGGCCCGCTCGCGGCCCGGAACCCATCCACCGCAGGTCGTTGCACAGCTTCACCAGGCTGACCGCCACGGTGCGCAGCTGCCCCGACAGCTCGACCAGCCCGTCGCGCGAGCCCTGCGCCTCGAAGTGGTTGCGTGCCTCGGTGAGAGGCAGGCCGGTCGACTGACGCAGCTCCTCGATCACTGCCGCCGCGAAGCCCGGAGGGGTGTTGACGCCCGTGCCGACGGCTGTGCCCCCCAGCGGCACCTCCGCCACGCGCGGCAGCGACGACCGCAGTCGCTCGACGCCGTGCCGCAGCTGGGCGGCGTAGCCACCGAGCTCTTGGCCGAGCGTCACCGGCACGGCGTCCATGAGGTGCGTGCGCCCAGCCTTCACGACGTCGGCGAACTCAGAGCCCTTGCGCTCCAACGCTTCTGCGAGATGCTCGAGCGCAGGCACGACGTCGTCGACGACCGCGGCAGTGGCCGCCAGGTGCAGGCTGGTGGGAAAGGTGTCGTTGCTCGACTGCGAGGCGTTCACGTGGTCGTTGGGGTGCACCGGACGCCCGAGGGCGTTGCTCGCGATCCGCGCGACGACCTCGTTGACGTTCATGTTCGTCGAGGTGCCCGAGCCGGTCTGGAAGACGTCGATGGGGAACTGGTCGTCGTGCCGCCCCTCGGTGACCTCGCGAGCGGCCGCGGTGATCGCGTGGGCGACGTCCTCGTCGAGCACGCCGAGCCGCTGGTTGACGACCGCCGCCGCCGCCTTGATCCGGGCCAGGGCGTGCACGACGGCCGGCTCGACGCCTACTCCCGAGATGGGAAAGTTCTCAACGGCCCGCTGCGTCTGGGCCCCCCACAGCGCGTCGGAGGGGACGCGCACCTCGCCCATGGTGTCGTGCTCGATCCTGAAGTCGGCCATGGGTCCATCGTGGCCCCGACCGGCCGGCCCAGCACGTGGGGGGCGGCGAGGAACGCGCGCGGGTCTCAGGCCTGCACGGTGACGTCGAGGTCGCCGACGACGTCGACGACGCGCACCCGGCCCTCGTCGAGGGCGTAGACCAGGCCGAGGACGGCGCACTCACGCCGGTCGACGGCCTCGGCCAGCACGGAGGAGCGGTCGACGAGCAGCCGCACCGTCTGGCGCACGTGCTCGGCGCCGACGTCCTCGGGCTTGGACCGGCCCGCGCGCTGCGCCGCGAGCACGCTGGGCATCACGCGCTCGACGATGTCGCGGAGGAAGCCGTTGGGCAGCACGCCGCTCTTCACCGACTCCAGGCCCGCGCCGACGGCTCCGCACGAGTCGTGACCCAGCACCACCACGAGCGGGATCGACAGCACGTCGACGCCGAACTCCACCGATCCGAGCACGCCGGAGTCGACCACGTGGCCGGCGGTGCGGACGACGAAGAGGCGCCCGAGCCCCTGGTCGAACACGAGCTCGGCGGCGACTCGCGAGTCGCCGCAGCCGAACACCAGGGCGAACGGGTGCTGCGACTGGGCGAGCTCGGCGCGGCGGGCGAGGTCCTGGTCGGCGTTGGTGGACTGCCCCTCCGCGAACCGCGTGTTGCCCGCGTACAGCTCGCTCCACGCCTCGGCTGGGGTCTTCTGCGTGTCGGTCACGGCGGCATCTTCTCAGGTCGTGGAGCGCGCGCACGACGAAGGTGCTCCATTCGCGCCACGCTCACCCCGACCACCACGTACCAGGCCGACAGCGTGACGATCTGCCCCCGCTGCGGCCAGCCGAGCCACGCCAGGTGGCCGGTGGTCTGGGCCCACACGAACAGCAGCCCGAGCCCTCCGGCGAGCACGAAGACCGCGGCGTGCAGCGCCGCCACCGGCCGCAGCCGGGGGATCCGGCGGGTCGCCATCGCGAGCACCGCCGCGCCCAGCACGCCGCACGTCGTCCCCAGGGTGCTGATGGCGTCGTGCGCGACGTCGCCCCACCCCTGGTCGCGTGCGGCAGGGCACTCGGTGGCCGAGGCGGCACAGTGCTCGGGGAACACCACGGCCAGCAGGGTCGACAGGGCGAACACGGCGAGCATCGCGACGCCGAGGCGCCACAGCCGGCCGCGGCCGGCTCGCCAGCCGAGCGCGCACAGCATCACCAGCAGCACGGCGGACGCGACGTCGGCCGTCCGATAGGCCCAGCTCCACGGGTGCCCGTCGACCGCGAGATCGCTCACGACGGTGCGGGCGATCGGACCGGGGTGGCCCAGCACCGTCTCGAGCACGAAGTTGACGTTCAGCACGCCCGCCGCCAGGCCGAGCCAGGGCGCGAGGGCGCGGGAGGCCGGCAGGCTGGGCACGCCCTGCATCGTGCCCCACGTCCCCGGACGTGACGCCTCTAGGGTGGTGGGCGTGAGCGCCACGACGGAGCGGGACGGTGCGGCGCCGGGGTCGAGCGCAGCCTCGCGCGCGCGGTCGCTGCGCCGACGCGTCCCCCGGGCGATGGCGTGGGTCGTGCGGGCCGTCGCCCTGCTCTCCCTGGTGTCGTTGTTCAGCCGGTCCGGCGAGCAGCCCCACCACCGGCTGGGCGACGCGCTGCTCGACGGCACGACGATCGTGGTGGTGGTGGCCCTGGCGGCCGTGAGCCTGGTGCTGGCCCGGGCCCTGGCCCGCCGCAAGCGGCGCGCGTGGCGCGTCGTGCTCGGGATCGTCGCGGTCGCCGCCGTGCTCTACGCCCGGGCGCGGGCGTGGGAGGCGGCCGGCCTCAACCTCGCCGTGGCCGCGCTGCTGGTGTGGACCCGCGGTGAGTTCCGGGCCGAGTCCGAGCCGTCGTCGCGGTGGCTGGCGCTGCGGGCCGGGTTGCTCACCGCGGTGGTGTCGCTGCTCAGCGGGCTGGCCCTCACCGCCCGCACGGCTCCGGACGCCGACTCCTGGGTCGCCGTCCGCGAGACCGTGCGCGGCCTGTTCGGCTTCGTCCCCGACCTGCCCTACCGGCGGCCGGCTGCCGGTGACCTCACGAGCGTCGTCCTCACGGGCCTGGGCGTCGCCACGGTCGGCGTGGTGCTGCTCATCATGCTGTCGCCCCGGCGCAAGCCCGCAGTGCTCGAGCCCGACGACGAGCGCCGCCTGCGCGATCTGCTCGCGCGGCACGGGTGCCGCGACTCGCTCGGCTACTTCGCGCTGCGTCGCGACAAGTCGGTGGTCTTCTCGCCGAGTGGCAAGGCCGCCGTGGCCTACCGGGTCGTCGGAGGCGTGACGCTCGCCTCTGGTGACCCCCTCGGCGACCCCGAGGCGTGGCCCGGGGCCATCGCCGCCTGGCTCGACGAGGCCGACCGCTTCGCCTGGACCCCGGGCGTGCTCGGCGCCAGCCAGGACGGCGCCACGGCGTTCGTGCGAGCCGGGCTCGACGCGCTCGAGATCGGCGACGAGGCCGTGCTCGACCTCACGACGTTCTCGCTCGAGGGCCGCGAGCGCCGGTCGGTGCGCCAGGCCGTCTCGCGCGTGCGCCGCGCCGGCTACACGTGCGAGGTCGGGCGCCAGCGCGACCTCAGCGCCGACCAGCTGGCCGAGGTGGCCCAGGCGGCCGACGCGATGCGCGACGGCGACGTCGAGCGCGGGTTCTCGATGGCCCTGGGCCGGGTGGGTGACCCCGCCGACGGCGACGTCGTCGTCGTGCGCGCCCGGGACGCCGACGGGCGGCTGGTGGCGGTGCTGTCGCTCGTGCCGTGGGGCGACGACGGCCTCTCGCTCGACCTCATGCGCCGCTCGCAGGACAGCGAGAACGGCACGATGGAGTACCTCGTGACGGAGCTGGCGGCGCACGCGCGCGACCTCGGCGTGCGCCGGATGTCGCTCAACTTCGCGGTGTTCCGCTCAGCGCTCGAGCGCGGCGGCCAGGTGGGCGCCGGCCCGGTGCTGCGGGCCTGGCGCTCGCTGCTGCTCTGGGCGTCGCGCTGGTGGCAGATCGAGTCGCTGTACCGGGCCAACGCCAAGTACCAGCCGGCGTGGGTGCCCCGCATGGTGTGCTTCGCGCGCCCCGCCGACCTGCCGCACGTCGCCGTGGCCGCGCTGCAGGCCGAGGCGTTCGTCGTGCGACCCTCGCTGTCGCGCTGGCTGCGCCCGCGCCGCTGACCCGGCGCGTGGTCTGCGCTGCCGGCCGGTACGGTCGGGCGCATGGCGACGACGGGTGACGCAGGCCGCGCGACGGTGACCGAGGGCTCGATGACCTGGACGCTGCCGGACGGCACCGAGGTCACGACGTGGCACCGCACCGCCACGCCGGCCGAGCCCCGGGCGGGCGCGGCGCCGGTGGTCGTCGTGCACGGTGGCCCGGGCGCCACGCACGACTACCTGCTGGCGCTCGCCGACCTCGTGGGCGACGGGCGCACCGTGATCCACTACGACCAGGTCGGCAACGGCCGCAGCAGCCACCTGCCCGACGCCGACCCGGGGCTGTGGACCGTCGGGCTCTTCGTCGACGAGCTCGCCGCGCTCGTGCGCCACCTCGAGCTCGCCGACGGCTTCCACCTCGTCGGCCAGTCGTGGGGCGGCATGCTCGGGCCCGAGTTCGTGCTGGCCCACCCCGACGACGTCCGCTCGCTGTCGGTGCTCGACAGCCCGGCGTCCATCGAGCTGTGGCTCGCGGCGGCCGGGCGGCTGCGCGCGGCCCTGCCCGTGGCGGTGCAGGAGGCGCTGACCCGGCACGAGGACGCTGGCACCACCGACGACCCCGAGTACCACGAGGCCATGCAGGTGTTCTACGACCGGCACGTGTGCCGAGTGCTGCCCAACCCGCCGGAGGTCGCGGCGACGTTCGCGGCCCTGGACGCCGACCCGACGGTGTACCTGACCATGAACGGCCCGTCGGAGTTCCACGTCGTGGGCTCGCTGGTCGGCTGGTCGGTGGTCGACCGGCTCGCTCAGCTGAGCGTGCCGACGCTCGTGGTGGCCGGTGAGCACGACGAGGCCCAGCCGGAGACGTGGGCGCCGTTCGTCGAGCTCGTGCCCGACGTGCGCAGCCACGTGGTCGCCGGTGCCAGTCACATGCCGCACGTCGAGCAGCCGCAGGAGCTGCTGGACGTCGTCGGCGCGTTCCTACGCGAGCACGACGGCTGAGGCCACCTGCGCCCGCCGGCGCTGCTTCTCCCCGTACATCGCGCGGTCGGCCAGCCACCAGCTGCGCACGAGGCCGCCGTGGGGCTCGTACGGCGCCCACCCGATCGACGCCGCCACGCCCGCGGCGTCCAGGGCCTCGCGCATCCGCTCGACCAACCGCCGGACGGCGGCCACACCGCAGGCCGCTGACCCCTCGACCAGGACGCCGAACTCGTCGCCGCCCAGGCGGGCCACCAGGTCGCCCTCGCGGCAGGCGGCCGACAGCGTCACCGCGGCGAGCTGGAGGTACTCGTCACCGGCCACGTGGCCTTGCTCGTCGTTGACCTCCTTCAGCCGGTCGAGGTCGACGACGATGACGGCCGGCGCGGCGTCGACGTCCGGGTAGCTCGGCTCGGCCTCGAGCACCTGGGTCCACCCGCGGCGGTTGAGCAGGCCGGTGAGCTCGTCGCTCAGCGCCTGCTCGTGCAGCACCTGCGAGCGTCGGGCGCTCGCGACGCGGGCGAGGTCGCTCTCCAGGATCGTGGCGAGCAGGTCGGCCAGCAGGTCGAGCGGGGCCTGACCGGCGTGCGCGTCGCCGGACGGCAGGCCGAGGGCCCACAGCCCTCCGAACTCCTCGCCGTCGCGTCCGACCAGGCGGTGGGCGAGCACCGCGCCCTCCCCGGGCGTCAGGACGTCTCCCACCCGCGCGCGAGCCGGGCGGCCGCTGACTGCGAGCACCGCGTGGCCGCCGCGGACGACCTGGCTCGCGGCCCAGCCGGCGTCCGGCCGCGCAGCGGCGAGATGGTCGAGGACCTTCTGGGCGCTGGTGAGGAACTCGCCTGGCGCAGCCGTGCTGTGGGTCGTCGCCACGTCAGCCCCTTGCTCTGGTCCGGCCCCGGTGGTCTGCGCGACACACTGTGTCAGTTTCGTCACGCCATGCAACTGGAGGCGGCGGCTGACGCGGTGCAGGCGGCGTCAGGTACCGGCGAGCCGTTCGACGACGGGCCCGAGCTGGTCGAGGTCACCGACGAGCACCGACGAGATCCCGAGGCGCTCGCGCAGCTCGAGCAGCTTCTCGACGATCCGCTCGGTCGAGCCGATGAACAGGTGAGGCGAGTCGATCACCTCGTCGGCTGTCAGCTCGACGCCAGTGCGCTCACGCAGGGCGGCCGCCGCCCGAGCGACCTCGCCGTGCAGGTCGTCGGTGACGGTGACCGGCCACGACGACGGGTAGACGTTGAAGGTCAGGTCGTCGAAGCGCGCACCGGCGGCCTCGCGCACCCAGCCGATCTTCTCCTCGGTGGCGGCCCACGTGAGGGAGCGCGCGTCGAGCCTGCCTGCGCGCAGGATCCGCGGGGCCAGGCCGACCGTCTGGGCCTCACGGGCCGCCAGCTCGAGGGTCGTGCGCCCACCGCCGCCGATGAAGAAGGGCGGGTGCGGCTGCTGCACCGGCTTGGGCTGCGCGTCGTAACCGGTGATCGTGTAGTGCTGCCCGGCGAACGAGAAGGGGCCGGGCGCGAAGCAGCCCTTGAGCACCTGCACGGCCTCGGCGAGGCGCGCCTGACGCACCCCGATGGGGTCGAAGGTCAGCCCGATCGCGGCGTACTCCGGCTCGTTCCACCCCGCACCGATGGCGACGTCGAGACGTCCCTGCGAGAGGACGTCGAGCGTGGCGAGCTCCTGAGCCAGGACGGCAGGATGGCGCAGGTCGTTGTTGTGCACGAAAGCGCTGATCCGCAGTCGCTCGGTGAGGGCGGCGACGGTGGCGAGGTACGGCACCGGGGCCGGCTGCGCGACGAGGTGGTCGGGCAGCACGAACGTCGTGATGCCGAGGTCCTCGGCGGCGCGCGCCCGCTCACCCAGGGCGCGCGCGCTCGTGACGTCGGCGGCGTCGGCCAGGAAGGTGAACGGCTTCGTCATCCGCCGATCATGCACCCGGCCGACGCGGGATCGTCGTCGCGAGCGGCGTGGACGTGGCGGCGAAGAAGTCGTTGCCCTTGTCGTCGACCACGATGAACGCCGGGAAGTCCTCGACCTCGATCTTCCAGACCGCCTCCATGCCGAGCTCGGCGTACTCGAGCACCTCGACGTGCTTGATGCAGTCCTGCGCCAGCCGCGCGGCGGGGCCGCCGATGGAGCCGAGGTAGAAGCCGCCGTGGGCGGCGCACGCGTCGGTGACGGCCTTGCTGCGGTTGCCCTTGGCCAGCATGACCAGCGAGCCACCGGCCGCCTGGAACTGGTCGACGTAGGAGTCCATGCGCCCGGCCGTCGTCGGCCCGAACGACCCCGACGCGTAGCCCTCGGGGGTCTTGGCCGGCCCCGCGTAGTAGACGGCGTGGTCGCGCAGGTACTGCGGCATCGGCTCACCCGCGTCGAGCCGCTCCTTGATCTTGGCGTGCGCGATGTCGCGCGCGACGACGAGCGGCCCGGTGAGCGACAGGCGCGTGGTGACGGGGTAGCGGCTCAGCTCGGCGCGGATCTCGTCCATCGGCCGGCCCAGGTCGATGCGCACGACGTCGTCACCGGACGTCGACTCGATCCGGGCGCGCTGGGCCAGGTCGGAGTCGGCCAGCGTCTCGTGCGTGGTCTCGGGCAGGAACCGTGCGGGGTCGGTCTCGAGCTGCTCGATGAAGACGCCCTCGGCGGTGATCTTGCCCAGCGCCTGGCGGTCGGCCGAGCACGACACGGCGATGGCCACCGGGCAGGAGGCGCCGTGACGGGGAAGGCGCACCACCCGGACGTCGTGGCAGAAGTACTTGCCACCGAACTGCGCGCCGATGCCGAACTGCCGGGTCAGCTCGAGCACCTCCTGCTCCAGCTCGAGGTCGCGGAAGCCGTGCGCCGCAAGCGAACCCGTCGTCGGGAGTGAGTCGAGGTACTTGGCGCTCGCGTACTTGGCGGTCTTGAGGGCGAACTCCGCCGACGTCCCGCCGACGACGATCGCCAGGTGGTATGGCGGGCAGGCGGCCGTGCCGAGTGAGCGCAGCTTCTCGTCGAGGAACCGCCGCATGCCCGCGGGGTTGAGCACCGCCTTGGTCTCCTGGAAGAGGAACGACTTGTTGGCCGAGCCGCCGCCCTTGGCCATGAAGAGGAACTTGTACGACGTCTCGTGGCCGGGCGTCGTGTCGGCGTACAGCTCGATCTGCGCCGGCAGGTTCGACCCGGTGTTCTTCTCCTCCCACATGGTGATCGGCGCCATCTGGCTGTACCGCAGGTTCAGCCGCGTGTAGGCGTCGAAGACGCCCTGCGAGATCGCCCGCTCGTCGGTGCCGGCGGTGAGCACGTGCTGGCCCCGCTTGCCCATGACGATGGCGGTGCCGGTGTCCTGGCACATCGGCAGCACACCGCCGGCCGCGACGTTCGCGTTCTTCAGCAGGTCGAGCGCCACGAACTTGTCGTTGTTGCTGGCCTCGGGGTCGTCGAGGATCGAGCGCAGCTGCGCCAGGTGCGCGGGCCGCAGGTAGTGCGCGATGTCGTGCATCGCCGTCTCGGTGAGCAGCCGCAGCGCCTCGGGCTCGACCTGCAGGAAGCGCCGGCCGCCAGGTCCCTCGACCTCGCTCACGCCCTCGCTCGTCAGCAGGCGGTACTGCGTGGTGTCGGTGCCGATCGGCAGCAGGTCCTCGTAGACGAACTCAGGGCTGGGCATGGTGAACCTCGGCGACGAAGGGGAGGGGCCTCACCAGGTTACCGAGCGCGTTCTGGGGTTCACTGGGGCCGGTGACCACTCGGCTGCTGCTGCTCGCTGACACCCACGTGCCGAAGCGCGCGCGTGACCTGCCCGCCCAGGTGTGGAGCGAGGTCGAGCGCGCCGACGTCGTCGTGCACGCCGGTGACTGGGTCGACGTGCGGTTGCTGGACGCCGTGCAGGCTCGGGCCAGGCGACTGGTGGCGGTGTGGGGCAACAACGACCACGGTTCGCTGCGCGAGCGGCTCACCGAGGTGGCTCGCGTAGAGGTCGACGGCGTGCGCTTCGCCGTGGTGCACGAGACGGGACCCGCAGCGGGTCGCGAACGCCGGTGCGCCGAGCGGTTCCCAGGCGACGACGTGCTGGTGTTCGGGCACAGCCACATCCCGTGGGACAGCACGACCGACTCCGGGCTGCGGCTGCTCAACCCCGGCTCACCCACTGACCGGCGCCGTCAGCCGCACTGCACGTACCTGACGGTCGCGGTGAGCGACGGCCGGTTGCACGACCTGACGCTGCACCGCGTGGCGCGCTAGGGAAGCTCGGCGCGGGTGGGCGGGTTCGAGCCGGCGCGCGAGCAGGTGATCGCGGACGTCGTCACCGCGCGCTCGAGGGCCGGCCGGACGTCGTCCGGTGAGCTGGCCCGCAGCGAGTCACGACGGCCGTGACCCAGCAGCCCGGCGTCCACCAGCCCCGAGAGCAGCCCGGACATGAACGAGTCACCGGCGCCGACGGTGTCGACCACCTGCACCCGTTGCGGCGCAACGCGGATCGGCGCATCCGGCGCGTTGCGGTGCCACGTGATCGCACCCTCGCCGCCGAGGGTCACCACCACGAGCGAGGGCCCGAGGTCGAGCCACAGCCGACCCACCTGCTCGACGGTGTGCGCCGAGTACAGCCAGGCGACGTCCTCCTCGCTGGCCTTCACGACGTCGGACGCGGCGACGAGCGCCTCGACGGCTGGCCGCTCGTCGTCCGCGGAGCCGATGACCGCCGGGCGCAGGTTCGGGTCGTACGACGTCGTGGCGCCCTGCGCGCGGGCACCGTGCAGGGCGACGCTCACGGCGGCCGAACCCGGCATGAGGGCCGCGGCGATCGAGCCAGTGTGCACGTGGCCGGCGTCGGTGACGTCGACGGGCAGGAGGTCCCAGACGAGGTCGAACTCGTAGGTGGCCGAGCCGGTGGCGTCCAGGCGGGCGGTGGCGGTCGACGTCCGGGCCGCGGACGCCGACCCCTCGATCAGCCGGACGCCGTCCTCGGCCAGCCGCGCCCGCACCAGGTCGCCGTCGGCGTCGCGACCGAGGCACGTGGCCAGGGCGACGTCGTGGCCGAGGCGGCCCAGGCCGATCGCGACGTTGGCCGGGCTGCCGCCCACGTGGCGCTCGACGCGCTCGGCGCCGTCGAGGCCCTCGCGGACCACGACGTCGACCAGCGACTCGCCCACGACGAGCACGGGTGCCGTCATGTCAGCGACCGTGCTCGAAGTCCACGGCGCTGTACGCCTTGAGCTTGCCGAGTCGGTGGTGGCTCTCGATGACGCGGATCGTGCCGCTCTTGGAGCGCATCACGAGCGAGTGCGTCGTGGCTCCGCCCGCGCGGTACCGGACGCCGCGCAGCAGCTCGCCGTCGGTGATGCCGGTGGCGACGAAGAACACGTTCTCGCCGCTCACGAGGTCGCCGGTGTGCAGCACCCGCCCGAGCTCGTCGCCCGAGGCCGCCATCTTGGACTTCTCGGCGTCGTCGCGGGGCCACAACCGGCCCTGGATGGTGCCGCCGAGGCACGTGATCGCGCAGGCCGCGATGATGCCCTCGGGCGTCCCGCCGATGCCGAGCAGCAGGTCGACGCCGGTGTCGGGCCGCGCCGCCATGATCGCGCCCGCGACGTCGCCGTCGGAGATGAGGCGGATGCGGGCGCCGGTGGCCCGCACCTCCTCGATGATCTGCGCGTGCCGCGGCCGGTCGAGGATCACGACCGTGACGTCCTCGGGCGTCTCGTTCTTCGCCTGGGCGACCCGGTCGATGTTCTCGGCCACCGACAGCGTGATGTCGACGGCGTCCGCGGCCTCCGGGCCGGTGACGAGCTTCTCCATGTAGAACACCGCGGAGGGGTCGTACATCGAGCCGCGCTCGGCCACGGCCATCACCGCGACGGCGTTGGGCTGGCCGTTCGCGCACAGGCTGGTGCCGTCGATCGGGTCGACCGCGACGTCGCACTCGGGGCCGGACCCGTCGCCGACCTGCTCGCCGTTGAAGAGCATGGGCGCGTTGTCCTTCTCGCCCTCGCCGATCACCACGACGCCGTTCATCGACACCGTGCCGATCAGGGCGCGCATGGCGCCGACCGCCGCGCCGTCCGCGCCGTTCTTGTCGCCCCGGCCGACCCAGCGGCCGCCGGCCATCGCCGCAGCCTCGGTGACGCGCACCAGCTCCAGCGCCAGGTTGCGGTCGGGGTGCTCCGGCGTCACCTGCAGGGCCTGCGGCAGCTCGGCGGACTCGGTGCGGTCGTCGGGCATGGTTCTCCTCGCGTCGGTCGGGCGTCGGTCGGGCGTCGGTCGGGCGGGGGCCGCCCCCCGGGAGAGCGCGCACGCCGATGCTAGCGGCCGGGGGTGATCGCGCCCCCCGTCACGAAGCCGGCGGCGATCGGCGACCATAGGAGCGTGAGCAGCGAGCCCGGTGCCGTGGACGGTCAGCCGACGGTGCGACCCGACGACGAGCTCGAGCGCGCCCGCGAGCTGGCCGCAGTGCGGCGGGCCCGGCGCGCTCGCGCCCCGTGGACCTCGATGGTGCTGTCGCTCGCCGTCGTGCTGGCCATCGTCGTGGTGCTGGTGCTCATGGTGCCGCGGGTCAACGGCGTCACCCAGCCGCCGGTCGACGTCGGGCTGGGGGCGCGCGTGGCCGCCACGAAGGTGGAGTTCACGCCCTCGGTGCCCACCGGACTGCCCCAGGGCTGGCGGGCGACGAGCGTGCGCACCACGCGTTCGACGGCCGACGTCATCACCTGGCACGCCGGCTACCAGAGCCCGAGCAACCAGTACGCCGCCGTCGAGCAGGGTCAGGACGCACCCCGGGCCTGGGTGGCGCAGCAGACCAACCACGGTCGGGCTGACGGCACCCAGCAGGTGGCGGGCCAGACGTGGCAGCGCTACTCCGGCGGACGCAACGTCCAGAACAGCCTGGTGCTCACCAGCGGCAAGGTCACCACGATCGTCACCGGCACCGCGTCGTTCGACGAGCTCGCGGTGCTGGCGGCCAGCCTGCGCCCGGCTCCCTGACGCTCAGCCCCCACCCCCCGCGCCCTCTCGTGGGTTGACCGCGGGGGCCCTCCCGTGGGTTGACCGCGGGGGCACCCTGTCGCCATAGGTTGGCAGCTGGGGCACCCAGTCGCCACGAGTTGTGGCAGGAGAACGCCCCAGTACGCGCGCTACTCGGACTCGGACTGGGACTCGGAGTCAGACTCGGAGTCGCGCGCGCGGTCGAGGCGGGCGCGGGCGCCGTCGAGCCAGCGCTGGCAGCGGTCGGCCAGGGCCTCGCCGCGCTCCCACAGGGCGAGCGACTCCTCCAGGCTCGTGCCGCCTGCCTCGAGGCGCCGGACGACGTCGAGCAGCTCGTCGCGGGCCTGCTCGTAGCTGAGCTCGTCGAGCGGGTCGTCGGCGGGCTTCTTCTTCGCGGCTGGCACGTCGGCACCCTATCCGGCGAGGTCGGCTCCATCGGCGCACCGTCCGTAGGCTCGGGGACATGAGCGCACCCCTCGCCCGCCGGGCTACCGCCGCCGACGTCGCCGAACTGGTCCGCCTACGGGGTGTCATGTTCGCGTCGATGGGCGAGTCCCACGACGGGCTCTGGGTGCACGAGTGCCACCGCTTCTTCGTCGAGCACCTGGGCGGCGGCCGGCTGGCCGCCAGCGTCGTCGAGGCCCCGGACGGCGCAGGGCTGGCCGCGTGCGCCGTGGGCATGGTCGACCTGCGCCTGCCGTCGCCCACGCGCCGTGGGCCCGTGGGTCACATCAGCTCGGTGGCCACCGATGAGCGGTGGCGCCGCCGCGGCTTCGCGCGCGCCGCGGTGAGCGACCTGCTCGGTTGGTTCGTCGAGCAGGGCGCGGGCCGGGTGCAGCTGAGTGCGAGCAGGGACGGCGAGGGCCTCTACCGCTCGCTGGGGTTCGCCGAGCGCCGCCAGCCGACGCTCAGCTGGCAGCCAGAGGGCTGACTCTCCCTGGGGGTCCCGACGTGTCGATTGCCCCGAGACCGGCAGCAACCGGGTGCGCCAAGTCCGCTCGTGGCCCACGAGAGGACATCTCGAAGGGTGTGTCTCAACATTCGTCGTAGGGTTCCGAGGTGCGAAGAGCAATCGTCCTGGGCGGCAACGGGCAGGTTGGTAGTGCGTGTTCGCGGCAACTGGTCTCGGCAGGTTGGCAGGTCACGTCCACGGGGCTCACCGAGCACCGTTTCCCGCACGATCTACGGGACGCCGGTGTCACGTTCATCCAGTCCGACCGCTACAACGCCGACGACCTCCACGATGTGCTCCGTCGAGGTGCAGAGGTCGTGGTCGACTGCGTCGGATACACCGCGGCCCATGCCCGACTACTTCTTCCGTTCAGTCACAGCATCGGGTCGATGGTGTTCATCTCAAGCAAGGCCGTCTACGTCGACGATCAGGGCCGACACTCCAACTCCGATGTGCCTCCTGAGTTCGGTGCTCCGGTGACTGAGGAGCAGCCGACGGTGGCGCCGGCCTCGGATATCGACTACGACTCCCGCGAGGGATACGGGCGCAACAAGGTGGCTGCTGAACAGGTTCTGCTGGACTCTGACCTGCGGGTCAGCGTCCTGCGGCCTTCGCGGATTCACGGTGTTGGGGCCGCACGCCCGCGCGAATGGGTCTTCGCCAAGCGTGTGCTCGACCGTCGATCGCACGTAGTGCTCGCTCATGCAGGCCGGGGACTCAACCACCCGACCGCAGCAGTCAATCTGGCCGCGCTCGTAGAGTTCTGCGCGATGAACCTGGCACGCGCATCCTCAACAGCGCAGACCCCGACGCACCGGACGGCCTGACGATTTCTCGGATCATCGCGGCGCATCTGGAGCACTCGTGGAGTGAGGTGCTGCTGGACTCGACCGCACCGGCTTGCCTCGGTGATCACCCGTGGAACACGATGCCGCCGTTTGTTCTGGACACTTCTGCCGCCCAACGGCTCGGGTTCGTCCATGTTGGGGACTATGCGGCCACGGTAGCCGCAGAGGTCGACTGGCTCGTCGCCGCTGCGCGCTCCGGTGACCCCGCTGCCATCCTGCCCCGGCCGCACGACCCGTTCTTTCTGCCCTTCTTCGACTACGCCCGGGAGGATGCGTGGTTGGCAGGACGTGCACAAGACATCCGGATCTGAACGCCCGGATCTGCCGCGACGAGCGGGCCAGAAGATCATCCGGATCGGAGGGCGCCTCGTCAGCCGTCGACCGTCGCGCGGACCTCACCCTGCGCCACCCGCAGGCGCAGGTGCTCGCCAGCGCGGACGTCGTCGGGCGAGCGGACGACGGCGCCGTCGTCGCGTTGCACCACGGCGTAGCCGCGCTCGAGCGTCGCGGCGGGGGAGAGCGCCCTCACCTGGGCGGCGAGGTGGACGACGGAGTCGGCCGCGCGGTCGAGCCGGGCGCTGACGGCGGTGCGGGCGCGACTGCATGCGGCGAGCACCTCCTCGCGCCGCTGGTCGACCATCGTCGTGGGCGCGGCCAGCACGGGGCGCGAGCGCAGGTGGTCCAGGCCGGTCTGCTCGGCGTCCACCCGGTGCGCCACGGCCCGCCGGACGCGAGCGCGCGCGGCAGCGACCCCGGCGCTCTCCTCGGCGACGTCGGGCACGACGAGCTTGGCGGCGTCCGTGGGCGTGGAGGCCCGGACGTCGGCCACCAGGTCGAGCACCGGCGAGTCGACCTCGTGACCGATGGCGCTCACGACCGGCGTCACCGCCGCGGCCACCACGCGCACGAGGGTCTCGTTGCTGAACGGCAGCAGGTCCTCGAGCGAGCCGCCGCCGCGGGTGATGACGATGACGTCGACGTCGGGGTCGGCGTCCAGCTCGCGGACGGCGGCACAGACCTCGGTGACCGCGTTCGGACCCTGCACGGCTACCTCGCGCACCGCGAACTCCACGGCGGGCCAGCGGCGGCGGGCGTTCTCGACGACGTCGCGCTCGGCCGCGCTGGCGCGCCCGCAGACCAGGCCGACGCGGTGGGGCAGGAAGGGCAGCGGTCGCTTGCGGTCCGGCGAGAGCAGCCCCTCGCTCGCGAGCAGCCGCTTGAGGTGCTCGATGCGGGCGAGCAGCTCACCGACGCCGACCGGGCGGATCTCGTCGGCGCTCAGCTGCAGCGTGCCGCGGCGGGTGAAGAAGGTCGGCTTGGCGTGCACGACCACGCGCGTTCCGTCGGCGAGGCCGCCGTCGAGGCGTGCCAGCACGCGCACGTTCGCGGTGACCGACAGCGAGAAGTCGACGTCCGCGTCGCGCAGGGTGAGGAACGCCGTGGTGGTGCCGGGCCGCTGCGACACCTGCACGACCTGGCCCTCCACCCACACGGGCGGCATGCGGTCGACGTACTCGGCCATCTTCGTGCTGAGCAGCCGCACCGGCCACGGGTGCTCGGCGGTGGTCTGCAGCGCCTTGGCCGGGATCTGCCGCACGGGTCGCGCCGGTTCGGCTGCGCTGGACGTCACCGCGCCAGCCTACGCAGGGCGGCCCTCGAGCCGAACCCGGTCGCGGACGGCGTGCTGCGGCTCGCCGCCTACCATGGAGGGGTGACTTCTCCCCAGCAGCCCACCGGCAAGCGCGTCCTGCTCGCGGCCCCCCGCGGGTACTGCGCCGGCGTCGACCGCGCCGTCGTGGCCGTCGAGAAGGCACTCGACCTTTACGGCGCGCCCGTCTACGTCCGCAAGCAGATCGTGCACAACAAGCACGTCGTGGCCACGCTCGAGAAGCGGGGGGCGATCTTCGTCGACGAGACCGACGAGGTGCCCGAGGGCGCCACCGTGGTGTTCTCCGCGCACGGCGTCGCACCGACCGTGCACGAGGAGGCGGCCCGCCTCGCGCTGAAGACGATCGACGCCACCTGCCCGCTGGTCACCAAGGTGCACCAGGAGGCCAAGCGCTTCGCCGGCGACGACTTCGACATCCTGCTCATCGGCCACGAGGGGCACGAGGAGGTCATCGGCACCGCGGGCGAGGCGCCGGCCAACATCCAGCTGGTCGACGGGCCGGACGACGTCCCGAACATCACGGTGCGCGACCCCGAGCGCGTGGTGTGGCTCTCGCAGACGACGCTGTCGGTCGACGAGACGATGGAGACGGTGCGGCGGCTGCGCGAGCGCTTCCCTGCGCTGCAGGACCCGCCCAGCGACGACATCTGCTACGCCACGCAGAACCGCCAGGTCGCGGTGAAGCAGATCGCCCCGCAGGTCGAGCTGATGATCGTGGTGGGGTCGAAGAACTCCTCGAACTCGGTGCGGCTCGTCGAGGTCGCGCTCGAGCACGGCGCGGCCGCCGGCTACCTCGTCGACTATGCCGACGAGATCGACGAGGCCTGGCTGGCCGGCGTCACGACGGTGGGCCTGACCAGTGGCGCGAGCGTTCCCGAGGTGCTCGTCCGCGACGTCCTGGCCTGGCTCGCTGAGCGCGGGTTCGGTGAGGTCGACGAGGTCGTCTCGGCGCAGGAGAGCTTGCTGTTCTCGCTGCCGCGCGAGCTGCGCCGCGACCTCAAGGCGGCCGAGGCGCTCAAGGCCGCCGCAGGCGCCGACGCCCTCACCTGAGCTGCGATCTCGCGGCTGCCGGGTCAGCCGGCGTCGCGCTGGTCGTCGCGCCGCTCGACGCGGCCGTTGACCAGCTCGAGGTCGTCGATGAGCTCGACCGCGGTGAGGGTGCGCGGCGTCGACTCCAGTGGCTCGACGCTGGGCAGCGGCTCGCTGGTGAGGTCGAGGTCGTTCATCCGCCGGGCGGTGACGAGCACCCGACGCTCGAGGGTGCCGACGAGGGCGTTGTAGTCCTCGACCGCCCGGTGCAGGGTGCGGCCGAGCTTGGCCGAGTGGCTGCCCAGCGTGGCGAGCCGCGAGTACAGCTCGCGGCCGACCTCGAACAGCTCGCGGGCGTTTCCGGCCAAGGCGTCCTGCTGCCAGGTGAAGGCGACCGTGCGCAGCAGCGCCATGAGCGTCGCCGGTGAGGCCAGCACCACGCGACGGGCCAGGGCGGCCTCGTGCAGGCCAGGGTCGGCGTCGAGCGCCGAGGCGAGGATCGCGTCGCCGGGCACGAAGCAGACCACCATCTCGGGCGTGGGGGAGAACGCCTCCCAGTAGGCACGGCCGGCGAGCACGTCGACGTGACCGCGCAGCGCCTTGGCGTGCTGGCCGAGCAGTCGCGCGCGCTCGTCACCCTCCGCCGCTCCGGCGTCCAGGAACGCCGTCAGCGGGGCCTTGGCGTCGACCACGAGGTGCTTGCCGCCGGGCAGGTGCACCACGAGGTCGGGGCGCAGCACGTTGCCTCCTGGCGCCGTGACGCTGGGCTGCTCGGTGAAGTCGACGCGCGCCAGCATCCCGGCGTGCTCGACCACGCGGCGCAGCTGAGTCTCGCCCCAGGTGCCGCGAGTGTTGGACGAGCGCAGCGCACCGGCCAGCGCCGACGTCTGCTCGCGCAGCGCCTCGCCGGACGCCGCCACCGCCGCCACCTGCTCGCCGAGCCGCGAGTACTGCTCGACGCGGTCACGCTCGAGCTGGGCGACCTGCCGCTCGACGCGGGTCAGGCTGTCGGCCAAGGGGTGCAGCACCGCCGCGATCTCGCGTTCGTGCCCGCTCGTCGCCTCGAGGTCGACGATCCGCTCGCGCAGCAGGTCGCGCTCGCTCTCGGCGACCGCTGCGGCCGTGCCGAGACGCGCGCGCGTCACGAGCACGCCGACCACACCGCCGAGCACCCCGCCGAGCACGAGGGCGACGAGCAGGCTGACCACCGTCGAGACGTCCATGCCGATCACGGTGCCAGGCGGCACCGACAGCGGGGCGGCGCCACGACGGTAGACTCTCGTCCTCGTGGCCCTCACCATCGGAATCGTCGGACTGCCCAACGTCGGCAAGTCCACCCTCTTCAACGCCCTGACGAAGAACGACGTGCTCGCGGCGAACTACCCGTTCGCGACGATCGAGCCCAACGTCGGCGTCGTCCCGCTGCCCGACGAGCGGCTCACGAAGCTCGCCGAGGTGTTCGGCAGCGCCCGCATCCTGCCCGCCACGGTGTCGTTCGTCGACATCGCCGGCATCGTCAAGGGCGCGAGCGAGGGCGAGGGGCTGGGCAACAAGTTCCTCGCCAACATCCGCGAGGCCGACGCCATCTGCCAGGTGATCCGCGCGTTCGACGACCCCGACGTCGTGCACGTCGAAGGCAAGGTCGACCCGTCGTCCGACATCGAGACCATCAACACCGAGCTGATCCTCGCCGACCTGCAGACCCTCGAGAACGCGGTGCCGCGCCTCGAGAAGGAGGTCAAGGGCAAGAAGACCGACAAGGCGGTGCTCGACGGCGCCGTCGCCGCCCGCGGCATCCTCGAGCGCGGTACGACGCTGTACGCGGCTGCGGCGTCCGGTGAGATCGACCTCGCCGACGTCCGCGAGCTGTCGCTGCTGACGAGCAAGCCGTTCCTCTACGTCTTCAACGTCGACGAGGCCGGTCTCAGCGACGACGCGCTGCAGGCGCGGCTGCGCGAGCTGGTGGCACCGGCCGACGCGATCTTCCTCGACGCCAAGGTCGAGGCCGAGCTCGCCGAGCTCGACCCCGAGGACGCCGCCGAGCTGCTGGCCGGCATCGGCCAGGACGAGTCCGGCCTCGACCAGCTGGCCCGCATCGGCTTCCACACCCTCGGCCTGCAGACCTACCTGACGGCGGGGCCGAAGGAGGCCCGCGCCTGGACGATCCGCAAGGGCTGGACGGCGCCTCAGGCCGCCGGCGTGATCCACACCGACTTCCAGCGCGGCTTCATCAAGGCCGAGATCGTGTCGTTCGACGAGCTCGTCGCCGCTGGCTCGATGGCCGAGGCCAAGTCGCGCGGCAAGGTGCGCATCGAGGGCAAGGACTACGTCATGGCCGACGGCGACGTGGTGGAGTTCCGCTTCAACGTGTGAGTCGACCGAGCCCCGCCGGGGGCCGGCGGCCGGCCCCCGCTAGTCGGCTCTCACGCGTCGGGTGTCGTGGGCCCACATCGCGATCTCGACGCGGTTGCGGGCGCCGAGCTTGGTCATCAGCGCTGCGACGTGGGACTTCACGGTGCTGAGGGCGACGTAGAGCTCGGTGGCGATCTCGGCGTTGGTCCGGCCCCGGGCCACCAGCGCGAGCACCTCCTCCTCGCGCTCGGTGAGCGGGTCGATGGGCTGAGCCGGCACCACTGGCGCCTGGTCGGCGAAGGTCGCCAGCAGCCGGCGGGTGACGTTGGGGGCGATCAGCGCGTCCCCGTCGGCCGCCGCGTGGATGGCCTGCACGAGGAGCTCCGGACCGGCGTCCTTGAGCAGGAAGCCGCGAGCGCCGGCGCGCAGGGCCCCGAGCACGTACTCGTCGAGGCCGAACGTGGTGATCACGACGACCGCCATCGGGTCCGTCACGTCAGGGCCGGCCAGTCGCCGTGTCACCTCGACGCCGTCGAGGCCAGGCATCCGGATGTCGACGAGGAGGACGTCGGGCCGCAGCCGGGTCGCCAGGTCGAGCGCTGCGAGGCCGTCTGCTGCCTCACCCACGACCTCGAGGTCGGGTTGCGCCCCGAGGATCATCACCAGCCCGGCGCGGACCAGATCCTGGTCGTCGGCGACGACGACACGGATGCTCATGCCGGCGCCTGCACCGGCAGCACGGCCTCGACGAGCCAGCCACCGTCGGGCCCCGGCCCGGCGCTGAGCGATCCGCCGAGGAGCTGGGCGCGTTCGGCCATGCCCAGCAGACCGAAACCAGGGTGCGGGGCTGGCCCCGGCCCCGTCTGTCCGTCGTCGCTGACCCGCAGCCTGACGGCGTCGCCCTCGCGGCGGACGTCGATCCCGACGCGGGTCGCACCCCTGGCGTGCCGGACGGCGTTGGTCAGCGACTCCTGCGCGAGCCGGTAGAGCGCGGCGTCCACGGGTCGGGCCAGCGGGGGAAACGTAGCGTCCAGCGAGACCTCGACAGTGGGCGTCGCGTCGGCGCGCGCCAGAGCAGGCAGGTCCGCGACCCCCCGCTGCGGTGCGTACGCGGCGGCTTCCTCCTCGCGCAGCACCCGCACCATGGATCTCATCTCCGCCAGGGTCCGCGACGCTTCGGACTCGATCGCGGCCAGGACCTCGGCCGCCTTCTCCGGCTGGATGCCCGCGACCACGCCCCCGGCCTGCGCCTGCACCGCGATGGCCGAGACGTGGTGGGCGACGGTGTCGTGCAGCTCGCGCGCCAGCGCCACTCGCTCCTCGTTGCGGATCTCACGTTGTTGGCGATCCCAGAGGGCCGCGCGGTAGCGGAACACCGCCGCGAGAGCGACGACCAGCAACAGCAGGGCGGTCCCACCGAAGACGTCGGCCCAGCCCGCCGAGGAGGCGTTCATCCCCAGCACGACGACGATGGTGACGAACGGCGCCCCCAGCGCCAGCTCGCGTCCCGAGCCCCAACGCGCCAGGGAGTAGAGCAGGATCAGGACGGCCATCATGGAGTCGAGGCCGAGGTCCCCGGCGTGCAGGATCAGCTGGAGGGTCGAGAGCACCCCAGCGACGCCCCACCCGATGAGCGCGGCGATCAGCGGGCGGCTCCGCCGCCAGAGCAGGGCCGGCGTCAGCGCCAGGGCGAGCACCGTCACCAGAGGGCGCCAGGCCATGCCCGGCCGAACGGCCGCTTCGACCACGGCGGCCGCCGCGAAAACGCCCACCAGCAGCCAGTCGAGCCGGCCGATAGGTGGGGCGCCGGCAGGCCGCGGCTCGTGCCAGATGGAGCGCCGGGCGGTGAGCACGGCTCCAGCGTAGGGATCGGCGCGCCTCGGCGTACCCCCCGAAAGGAGGAGAGGAAGACCCCACCATCGGCCAGGCGAAGCCCGGCCTGCGGGCCGAGGTGCCAGGTGCCCGGGCGCAGCGATCGTGGACCTCCCGATCCCTCACGACGACGGATCTCTCACGACAAGGGAGCCCACGATGAGCACACCCCAGACCACCACCACACTGCAAGAACAGCAGGTGCCGGTGCGATACAAGCTCGCCGCGACGTGGACGAGCTTCATGTTCCTGTACGCCTACGTCGACATCCTCAACTTCTTCACCCCCGGCGTCATCGAGGACCTCCTCAACGGCAAGGTCTTCGAGTTCGACCTCTCTCAGACCTTCTCGACGTCGGCGCTCATCCTCGTGTCCATCCCGATCTTCATGATCGTGCTGTCGATGACGCTGGCCGCACGGGCGAACCGCACCACGAACCTGGTCGTGGCCTCGCTGTACGTCCCCGTCACGGCGTTCAACGTGGTGGGCGAGTCCTATCGGTACTTCTACGGGCTGGGCGTCGCGCTGGAGCTGGTCCTTCTCGCCCTCGTCGTGCGGTACGCCTGGACCTGGCCCCGCACCGACGTCACAGCACGCGCCGAACGGCTTCCAGCGTCGTCTCGGGTGAGTCGTTGAAGCACAGCGGCACGCCCGGCTGGAGGGCCACGACCGTGTTCACGACCCGCTCGAAGACCGCGGTGTACTCGTGCGAGGTGCGCATCCCCGATCCGATCTCGATCACCTCGAAGGCGCGGTCGGCCGCTTGCGCCCGGACGACCTCCTCCGCGGCATCAGCGTCGGCCGGGACGAGACACGGGGTGACGTCGAGACCAGCGGCCCGCAACGCGGCGTCGGCGTCAGCGATGCGCGCCCGGAGCGTGTCCGCGTCCTGGCCCGGCCAGGGGGAGAAGTCGATGACCGCTGGGTCCATGCCGATCAGGAGCACCTGTGGCTGCTGCATCGTTGCAGGCTACGACGTGGGCGCTCGCAACGGGTCGCGTACTCACCGACCAGCTCACGCGCCTCCCTAGACTGTGCGTGTGTCCGCCGCCGGACCTGGGGCGAGCTCGCCCGGACGAAGGTGTGACGTCTCCGGCAGCCCGAGGTGCACGGCGAGATCATCAACTGACTCTTTCGACCAGAACGGTGGCGGCACGATGAAGCTTCTCCTGACCTCAGGCGGCGTCCGCAACGACAGCATCCGCGCGGCGCTCGAGCGGATGCTGGGCCAGCCGATCTCTGACAGTCGCGCCCTCGTCGTGCCCACGGCGCAGTGGGGTCACCCGATGTGCGGCCCGGCGTCGGTGCGCGGGCTGGTCGCCGCCGACCCCGCCTGGGACTCCTTCACGGGGTTGGGGTGGGCCTCCCTCGGCGTCCTGGAGCTCACCGCGTTGCCGTCGATCGGCGCCGAGCGGTGGGTGCCGTGGGTGCGCGACGCCGACGTCCTGCTGGTCGACGGGGGTGAGGTCACTTACCTCGCCCACTGGATCAAGGAGTCCGGGCTCGCCGAGCTGCTGCCGTCGTTGCCCGACCTGGTGTGGGTCGGGGTGAGCGCCGGCAGCATGGTGATGGCGCCTCGCGTCGGTTCCGACTTCGTTCACTGGTCCGGCGCGCCGGACGACCGCACCCTCGGCGTGGTCGACTTCTCGATCTTCCCCCACCTGGACCTGTTCCCCGACAACACGATGGCCGACGCCGAGCGCTGGGCGGCCGAGATCGGCGGCCCCGCCTACGCGATCGACGAGCAGACCGCGATCGCCGTCGAGGACGGGGTGGTCGAGGTCGTCTCCGAAGGGCAGTGGCGAGCGTTCGGGGCTGACGGCGCCGTCCGGTGACGATGAAGGCTGGGCAGCCGACCTGACGCTGCAGGGCGGTCAGCCCGCGTCGGCCCAGGCGGTCATGGTGGTGTCGATGCCCTCGACGAGCCGGCGGTAGCTGCGGTCGATGTCGGTGGGCAGCCCGAAGCCGCCGTTGGTCTCGAGGTCGACGAAACCGTGGAGCGCGGCGCGCAGCGCCCGGGCCGCGTCGATCGCGTCGTCGCCCGAGAGGCCGTACCCGCTGAGCGCGGCCAGGACGACCTGCAGGACGGCGGCCGCGGCCTGCTCCTGCTCGACGTGCTCGCCGGTGGGCGCGCTGACGGTGGCGGCGTAGCGGCCCGGGTGAGCCAGGGCGTACTCGCGGTACGCCTCGGCCAGCGCGAGGAACGCCTGCCGGCCCGACTTGCCCAGCACGGCGGACGTCATCGCCGTCGCGAGCTCGCGCAGAGCCAGCGCGCTGACGTCCAGGCGCAGGGCGTCGAGCGAGCTGATGTGCTTGTAGAGGCTGGGCAGCTTGACGCCGAGCCGCGGCGCCAGGGCGGCCAGCGACAGGCTGCTGAACCCGACCTCGTCGGCCAGCGCTGCGGCCTCGGCGACCACCTTGGCCGGGGTGAGCCCGGCCCTAGGCATCGGCGAGCACCCGGTGCGCGAAGGCCACCAGCGCGGGGTTGACCTGCTGCGGCTCCTCCGCCTGGGGGTAGTGGCCCGCGCCCTCGACCAGCAGGTGCTCGGCGTCGGCGAGGTGGTCCACGATCCACTCGGCCTCGGCCGTGGCGTCCGGGAAGTCCGGGTCGGCGGTGCCCATCACCACCAGTGCGGGGGATCGGACCTCGTTGAGGCGCGCCTCGACCGGGGCGTGGCTCGTGCGCGTCGTGGCGGTGAAGGCCTTCGCGTAGCCGGGACGGCGCATGCTGGCCCGGATCGCCGCCCGGTGCTCGGCGAAGTCCGCCGGCTTGCGGCCCGGGTACAGCGAGGGCAGGTAGGCGTTCCAGACCGCCGGAGCCCACGGGCCCGACATCGCGACGCGGAAGGCCCAGGCCATCAGCGGATTGAGCGGCACCTCGCGCACGAACGGGCCGAGCAGGGCCAGCCCCGCCACGAGGTCGGGGCGCTCGGCGGCGGCCCACACGGCGGCCGCGGCCCCCATCGAGTTGCCCACCAGGAGGGCCGGCCCACCCAGCTCCTCGACGAGGGCCAGCACGTCGCTGCCTGCGGCCGGGTCGTCGTACGCCGAGAACGTCGCGTCGCTGTCGCCGTGCCCCCGCAGGTCCATCGTCGCTACGCGGAAGCCGGCGGCGGCCACTGTCGCGGTGGTGAAGCGGAAGCTGCTGCGCAGCTCGCCCATGCCGGGCAGGCACACCACGAGCGGCCCGTCGCCCAGGACGTCGTAGGCGAGGCGTCCTTCATCGCGCTGGAGCGTGCGGACATCGGACGGGGCGGAAGGGCCGAAGCGAGGCGGGCTAGTGCTCATGTCTGAAAAGCTAATGCAAATAGCCAACAGGCGTCAAGGCGTAGCCAGAGCTCACGATCGGCGAGACCGGATCTGCTCGACCAGGATGTCGCCGTGCCCGGCGTGCCGAGCGAGCTCCGCGACCAGGTGGGCGTAGACGTACCGCAGGCTCACCGGTCCCCGGTGCCACGGGAACTCCTCGTCGAGGTCGTGGCTGGCCGCGACGGTCCGCGAGTGCTCACAGGCGGCGAGGAACGCCGCGCGCACCGAGTCGACGGTGTCCTGCGGGTCCAGAACGAAGCTCTCGTCGACCGTGTCCGGCAGCCCGAGCTCGGCGCGGGGCACCCCTGCGACGCGGGAGTGGAACCACACCTTCTCCACGAAGGTCGCGTGCTTCACCAGGCTCAGCGGCGTCGTGAGCGAGGGCACGAGGCGGGCGCGCGCTTCGGTGTCGTCGAGGTCGGCGAGCAGCGCGGCGACCTCCTGCCGCTGGTGGTCGAGCATCCGCTCGAGCGTGCGCCGTTCGTCGGCCACGAAGGTGTTCACGCCGCCAGGCTAGGGCGCTGGCGGAGCCCGCACTGAGACACTGGTCGACCAGCGGCCGAGAATGTCGGTCGGTGCTGTCGATGCGAGCCAGGTTCGTTCGTCACGGGGGTGAGGTCGCACCCCGCGACCCCACCACACCCAGGAGGACCTACCGATGAGTCGTTACCTCGTGCTGCTGCCCGCACCCGAGGCTGAGTGGGCGAAGCTGCCGCAGTCCGACCACGAGAAGGGCATGCGCTCGCACGCGCAGTTCCAGGCCGACCTGGAGGCCGGCGGCCACGAGCTGCTGGCCGTCAGCCCGCTCGAGCCCTCGGCGATGGCGACGTCCATGCGCCCGGACGGCGGCGGAGGGGTGCTGGTGACCGACGGCCCCTTCACCGAGTCGGCGGAGCAGATCGTCGGCTTCTACCTCGTCCGCAGCGACGACGAGGCCGACCTGCGCGCGGCGTGCGAGCGGTTCGCCGCTCGAGGTGAGCTCATCGAGTTCCGCCGCCTGGCCGAGTGACTGGGAGCGAAGGAGAACGTCATGAGCGAGTACATGGTGATCATCGTCGGCGACGCCGACCGCTGGTGGACGTCGATGAGCCTGAAGGAGCGCAAGGACGCCTACGCCGAGTACGCACGCTTCGGTCGCGAGCTGGAGAGCCGCGGACACAAGATCAAGGGCGGCGCCGAGCTGCACCACAGCGCCGAGGCCAAGTCGATCCGGCCCGGGAGCACCGTGGTCACCGACGGCCCGTTCACCGAGACGGCCGAGCAGGTCGGCGGGTTCTACCTCGTCGAGAGCGACGACCTCGACGACCTGCTCGAGTGCTGCACGATCATCACCGGTGTCGGCGACGGCATCGAGGTGCGACGCACCGTCGACCCCGCCGAGCGGCCGTCGTGACCCGCTACGTCGTCCTCGTCGCCTACGAGGCGGGGGAGTGGGAGTCGGCGTCAGAGGCGGTGCGGCAGAAGTACTTCGACGCGCACCACGCCTTCGAGAAGTACGTCGACGCGCACGGACGCCGGCTCGGCTCGGCGCCGCTCGCCGGAGCCGACACCGCGACGACGATCCGCCACGTCGACGGGCACGTGACCGTCACCGACGGCCCGTTCGTCGAGTCGGTCGAGCAGGTCGGCGGCTACTACGACGTCGAGCTGCCCGATCTCGACCACGCGATCGAGGCCGGCCGCCTGCTCCCGTCGTCCTACGCGGTCGAGATCCGCCCGGTGGTGGCGATCGAGGGGTACGGGCGGGAGTGAGCGACCCTCAGGTCGTCCTCGCGGCGGTCGTGCGCGAGGAGTGGGGCCGCCTGGCGTCCCTGCTCCTCGCGCAGTTCCGTCGACTCGACCTCGTGGAGGACGCCCTGGGCGACGCGGTCGAGGCCGCCACGCGCCGCTGGCCGGTCGACGGCGCACCGGACAACCCGGCGGCGTGGCTGCTCACGACGGCGCGCCGCCGGGTGATCGACCGCGTGCGTGCCGAGTCGATGGCGCACCGCAAGGTGCCCCTGCTCGTCACCGACGCCGAGCACCGTCAGCAGCAGCTGGCGGCGATGGCCGACCCAGGTGGTCTCGTCGAGGACGACGTGCTGCGCCTGGTGCTCATGTGCACCCACCCGGCGCTGGCGCCGGAGTCGGCGAGCGCGCTCGCGCTGCGGCTCGTGCTGGGCGTCAGCACCCCTGACATCGGGCGGTTGTTCCTGGTCAGCGAGGCGACGGTCGCGGCTCGCATCACCCGGGCCAAGAAGAAGATCGTGGCCGCTGGCATCGCGTTCGCCGTTCCCGGCGCTGACGTGCTGCCCGAGCGGCTGGAGTCGGTGGCGCGCACCGCGTACCTCGCCTTCACCGCCGGGTACGCGCCGGGTAGCGGGCCCGACCTGCTGCGTGCGGAGCTGGCCGGTGAGGCGATCCGACTGGTGCGGGTGGTCGCCGACCTGCGCCCGGACGACCCGACCCCCGCGGCGCTGCTCGCGCTCCTCCTGCTGCAGCACTCGCGCCGGGACGCGCGGGTCGGGGACGACGGCCGGCTCGTGCTCCTCGCCGACCAGGACCGCCAGAGGTGGCGACGCGACGAGATCGACGAGGCGCTGTCGTTGCTCGGCTCTCGCGGGCTGGGAGGTCCGCTGCCGCCGCTCGCCGCGGCGTACGTCGTCCAGGCGCGGATCGCGGCCGAGCACGCGACCGCTGCCACTGCGGAAGCCACACGGTGGCACCGGATCATCGAGCACTACGACGTGTTGCTCCAGCTGGCTCCCTCACCCAGCGCCCAGCTCGCGCGGGCGGTTGCTGTGGCCGAGGCGAACGGTGCTGATGCGGGACTAGCTGCGCTGCAAGGGATCCAGGTGCCGGGCAGCCACCGGGTAGCCGCCGTCCGGGCCGAGCTGCTTGCGCGCCGGGGCGACACTGACGCCGCCCGCGAGGCCTACGACGAGGCGATCGCTCTGTGCCGCAACGACGTCGAGCGCGAGCACCTCTGCGAGCAGCGACGTCGGTTGTCGGCGTCCCCCGGTGGCGGGACCACGACGGCGTAGGTTCGTCACCATGGACCCTCGCGTCAGCTTCATCACCCTGGTCGTGCGCGATCTCGACCGGAGCCGCGACTTCTACGTGCGTGGACTCGGTTGGGCGCCAGAGCTCGACGTGCCGAACGAGGTCGTCATGATCCGCGTCGGAGACAAGCTCGTGCTCTCGTTGTGGCAGGAGGACGCCGCAGTGGGCGAGCTCGGACCCATCGCCCGCGGCGACGGTGCGCCGCCCTTCACGGTGGCGCACAACGTCTCTTCACCCGAGGACGTCGACCGTGTGCTCGCCGAGGCGGCTGCCGCGGGGGCCGCGGCGCCGACCGGTGCGATCGCCCGCGACTGGGGCGGCTACACCGGCTACTTCGCCGACCCGGACGGCTTCCGCTGGGAGGTCGCGTACAACCCTGGTCTCATCGGCCAGTCGGTGCTCTGAGCGACGCCCGTAGGCTGCACGGGACGACGGCGACCTGCGGCGACTGACCGACGCGTGTCGAGGCGGCCCTACAGCCAGTAGGTGTCGTGACGCTGCATGAACGCGTCGCGCTGCGCTTCGGTCATCGGCTCCCCGCGTGCCAGCGTCTCGAAGTAGTCCTCGCGCGGGCCGCCCGGAGCGAACATCAGCAGCATCGATGCGCGGTCGGCGCCGCGGAACCCGTGAACACCACCCTCGGGCACGTAGAAGAAGTCGCCCGGTCGGCCCGTGACCCACTCGCGTCCGTCGTACAACCGCACCTCGCCCGACAGCACGTAGAACTGCTCCGAGATCGAGCGGTGGAAGTGCGGGTCGGGTCCGGACTCGTCGTCCCCGAACGTCCAGCGGTACAGGCCGAACCGCCCCGCCGTCTGGTCGCCGGTGGCGAGGTACTCGCACGTGACACCGCTGCGGTAGGTCACGTCTGGCGGCGTGTCAGGTGTGCGCAGCCAGGCGGTGACCTCACCACCGTCGCCGGCGTAGGTGTCGTCCGGGTACTGGCGCGCCAAGGACATCTGAGACTCCCGCAGGTCGTGTCGAGACGACAGTAGTGGCTCAGCCCGCCTCGCGGGCCGCGCGATGCCGGCGCACGCGCCAGACCACGAACGCGATCACCACCACGACCACGACGACGGCCGCACCCCCGCGGCCCATCGCCTTCTCGACCTGCGCGTACGACGCGCCCGCGAGGTAGCCGGCGACGACCACCGCCGAGCCCCACACGACGCCACCGGTGGCGTTCCAGGCGAGGAACGTCGGGTAGCGCATGTGCGAGGCGCCGGCCAGGGCGGGCATCACGGCGCGGAAGAAGGCCACCCAGCGGCCCAGCAGCACGGCCGCGCCGCCGCGGCGGGCCAGGAAGCTGCGGGCGTCGTCCAACCGCCGTCCGTGCTTGCGCAGGATCTTGAGCTGCAGGATCCGCGGGCCCAGGTGCTTACCGACTTCGTAGCCCACCGTGTCGCCGACGATCGCGGCCAGCACCACGGCGACGATCACCGCCCACAGCGCGACGTGGCCGCGCTGTGCGGCAACCCCGCCCAGGATGGCCGCCGTCTCCCCGGGGATGACGAAGCCGACGAACAGCGCGTCTTCCGCGAAGACCACCGCGGCGACGACGAGGATCACCAGCCAGCCCGGAGCGCCGAGGACTGCGTCGACGACGGAGGTCATGCTCGTCAGCGTACGAGGGCCCCTCTCGCTCGGCGCGTCAGGCGGCGCCCCGCACCGTGAGGCGCCGGTGAAGTGCCGGCTGCACCAGCGCGAGCGACGCGGCCGCCACCGCGACGACGGCCCAGAAGCCCGCCGGGCCCAGACGCGCCAGCAGCTGCGTGCCCGCGAGCGGTGCCACGGCGGCGGCCAGGCCCCAACTCAACCCGTACGTCGACAGGTACCGGCCGCGCGCACCAGCCGGCGCGATCGACACCACCACGGCGTAGGCGTGGCCGATCAGCAGCAGGTCACCAGCGCTCCACACCACCGTGGCGAGGGCGAACGTCGGACGAGACGTCGCCACGCCGTAGAGTCCGAGCCCGATGGCCAGCAGCGAGTAGCCGACCGCCATCGCGAGGAACGGCCGGTACGACCACACCCTGCGGCGCAGTACCAGCTGGCCGAGCGCGATCGTGAGGGCCGACAGCGTGAGCAGCAGGCCAAGCACCGACGGCGCGAGCCCCCGCTCAGCCAGCGTGAGCGGCAAGGTGACGGTGACCTGCAGGTACACCGTCGCGAAGACGGTCCCCACCGCGAGCAGGGCGAGCAACCTGCGGTCGCGCCACGCGCCGCCGGCCGCCTCGTCGGTCTCGTCGGTCTCGCCGCCCTGGTCGGTCTCGCCGCTCTGGGCAGGGCCGCGGCCGGCCGGTGGGGACGCCGTCCGCCGAGCCGACAGGACGGCCGCGACGACGACGGCGCAGGCCAGGCACGAGGTGGCGTCCGCGACGAAGAGCCACCTCAGCCCCAGTGGGGCCAGGACGGCCGCGAGCAGGCCCGCCGCCATGCCCGCCGCCGCGAGCGTCCCGCCGAGCAACCCGTAGGCCGCGGCGTGCTGCTCGCGGGGTGTGCGGTCGGCGATGAGGGCCTGGCTGGGTGGCTCGTAGACCTCGAACGCCAGGCCGAGACCCACGACCCCCACCGCGGCCTGCGGCATCGTCGTCGCCGCTGCGATCCCCAGCTGCGCGGCGGCCGTCCCCACGAGCCCGGTGACCATCGTGGCGCGCGCCGACCAGCGGTCGCAGAGCCAGCCGCCGAGCAACCGAGACGCGATCGTGGCGACGCCGAACGCCGCGAGCAACCGCCCCACGTCGCGCAGGGTCGCCCCCTGCTCGTGCACCAGCACGAGGCTGAGGAAGGGAAGCGAGAAGGCGCCCAACCGGTTGACGGCTCGCGCCACGACCAGGACGCGCACGGTGGTGGGAAGCCCCGCCGTCCGGCTCGTTCGAGAGAGCAGCATGCGCTACCGTTCGGTGACTGGCGACCAGCAATTTGCCAGTCACGTGTTGAGGAACCGTAGGGCTGCTGGAGGTGACTGGTCAAGTGATGTTCGACAGTCACCTGGTGACGCTCATCGACGTCGCCGCAAGCCTGGTGAACCTCCACTCCGGGCGTGACGAGCGCGGCCGCGAGCGGTCGCAGCTGGACGCTGCGGACGCACCTGCGGCGACCGCTGCGGTGCTGCAGCGCGGCGGCGGGCGCGCTCCCCGCGTCACCGCGGCGGACGCGGCGGCGCTGGCCGAGCACGCCCTGCAGTGGCGCACCGTCTTCGACGCCGTCCGTGACGGAGACGACGCGGGTGCGGCCCGAGTGCTCAACCGCCTGCTACTCGAGACCGGCGCGCGTCCGCAGCTCGACCCCCACGCCAGCGGGGGCTGGCACATGCACTTCCACGGCTCCGACGACAGCCTGGCCGTGGGGTGGGCGGCTGGGTGCACGGCGGCGCTCGCCCTGGCGCTCGGCAGCGACCTCGCCGGACGGATGGGAACGTGCGCCGCCGAGCGGTGCGACGTCGTGTTCGTCGACACCTCGAAGAACGGCAGCCGTCGGTTCTGCTCCACCAGCTGTCAGAACCGCACCAAGACAGCGGCCTATCGCTCCCGGTCCGCCGGCTGAGCTCTACTCACGCCTGGGTGTGACCCACTGCTGGACGAGGCGGTGGATGAGGTGGTCTCGTCGGTGTGGGGGGAGGGCTAGGTCGCTCGTGGGTGGGTCTGGTGGGTTGCTGCCTGGTGGGCCTGGTGGGGTGGTGTCCCAGACGACTGTTCCGTTGATGACTTGTGCGGTGGCGCCGGTGGTGTGGGCGTAGCGGTGGTGGAAGCCGCAGAGCAGGCCGGCGTT
>NZ_LMER01000003.1 GCF_001426435.1 Angustibacter sp. Root456
ACACCACGAGAGGGGTCCACTTTCACACGACGCCAGGGGGTCCGTTTTCACCCGTCGTTGACACCAGCCACCGGCGCAGGTGGCGGCATGGTGAAGCGAGGACGCCCGGTCGACCCCGCCGTCTACGCCGACGTCATGGCCGCCGCTCTCGTCGCCTACCGCGTGGACGTCGGCTACGCGGTCGCGATGGCCAGCCGGGCGTCCGTGATCATCCGGAAGAGGCTCGTCTACGAGGTCCGGGCTCAGATCCGCGAAGCCGTCACCGGCGCCATCCAGGAGTGCTCCTGCCGCCCGCAGTTCCGCTGCGACGTGCCAGAGGCGTGCGGTCTCGGTTCGTGCCCTTTCGCCTCTCCGGACTTCGCCGACGTCACCACCCCGGCGACCTCGGTGTCGGCCAAGAGCGGCAAGACGTTCCACCGGCCGCAGCCCGGCCTGGGCCCCCGCTCGTTCGGCGTCGAGCCGCTCATCCGCGAGACGGCAGCCAAGCTGCTCACCAGCCACCTGAGGAACCCTGGCCGGGCGAGGGAGCGTGACGGCTCACCTGGGCCGCTCTCTGAACCCTCCGGAGGAGTTCAGCCCCTCGGCTGGGGGCAGTAGGGTCCAGCCGCCCGCTCCTGTAGGCGCTCAGGGGCGGCGCGCCCACCGACGTTCAGCAACTGGTCACTCGTGTGCACTCGGTCGTCATCCACTCAGTCACGAGCCAGCGCAGCGCGACCAGCACGAGAGCAAGGAGCGCGAGCACAACAACAACATGTATGAGAGCGCTAACGCCCATGCAAAGCGCTGACCAGAGTCGCGACCGCAGCCTCTTGGCTGACCGGCCATCTTGTGACCGACCTGACTCCTTGAGGCCAGTGCCATCCGCAACGCTCATCGCGGCCTCGTCCAGATCGCTTCGCTCGAGCCGATGTCCACGCATGCATGGGCCGGTGGCGTCCGATGCTTCGGCACTGGTCGGCTGTCGGCTGTCTGCCACGTTCGTGGATCGACCCATTCAAGATGAACTTGAGTTCCAGTCAACGCGCCATTGCGGGCACCGATACGGATGGCTCCGCTGCCGATCCGCGGTGAGCGACCGCGCGGCTCGCGTCCAGCGCCCACCCGCCATCGGCCTCGACGCCTCTGCGAGGTGCGCGGGTCGGTCGGCGCTGATGGAGCAGCACACACTCCGAGGTCTCGACGGGCCAGCATCCGATAGTCCCGGCATGACGCTCTGGCTCAACTCCGCAGCCCTTGCCCGCTCGCGCCTCTCCCGCCGCGACGTGCTGGCCCTGACGAGCGAGGGGTTCGGCAGCCGCGCCTACGAGCCCAGCGACGAGCCCGAACTCCTGTTGGCGGACCTCGGCGCGCCGACCGTCATCTACGTAAGCCAGCAGGTCGACCGCTACAGCGCCATGTGGCAGGCGCTCAACGGCCATCACCCGATGGACGACTGACCATGTCCACGCCCTGCACCGTCTGCCGGCTTCCAGCCATCCCGCGAGCGCGGGTGGTCGAGCTGCACCGCAGCGGCGAGACCCTGCGGAGCATCGCGGCCACCATGACCGCCGAGGGCCACAGACTGTCGAAAGACGCTATTGCCAGACATATCGGGCGCTGTACCGCACCGCATGATGAGGTCGACCTGGCACCGGACCCGGCTGGCCTCACGGTCGCTATCGCCGCCCGCGACGCCCTGAAGGGCTGGCCCTCGATCGCTCGCCGCCTCGCCGAACGGCTCTACGCCGACGGCGCGGACGCCGCCGCTGACATCGTCGCGTCATCGCTGCCGGAGACCATGCACTCCACCACCACGCGCATCGTCGGGACGCCGGTCCAGCAGCGGCTGGAGGCTGAAGCGCTCGCTGCGTCGTGCGCCGCCGTGCTGGGGTCTCACCCACAGGTCGCTCGCGACATCGCAGCGAGCCTCCGCGCCCGTGGCGCCCTCGACCTGGCAGACGGCTTCCTGCGCCTCGCCAGCGACTCCGAACGTGCTCCGCGGCCCCCGGCGTCCGCCGACCTCAAGCCGAGGCCCGAGGGATCCGCCTCGCCACGGCCGTCCGCCCTCGGGCCTCACTAGACACACAAGGAGCAGTCATGACCAAGATCGCGCAGTCACAGGGCGAGACCGGGGTGATGGTGCACTTCCTCGGCACCGTCGCCGTCCACACAGGCATGGGACCGGCCCAGGTGTCCATCCTGTGCGAGCACGGCAGCGAATTCCTTCTCACCGCCGAGATCATCGCCGCCAACCGGGGGAGGGATGGCCGCTGGCGTCTGCTTGAGCTGCTCGGAGACGACGAGGGCCAGCGACGAGAGTTTGGCCGAGTGTTGATGCGCCCCGGCCCGTGGCCGACCGGCGTGGAACGTATCGAGCCCGGCTCCTTCGCCTGGGACCAAGCACGCGCCGATGCCCGCGCCGCCGCCAATACCCTGCCGACCGAGCGCGAGCGCACCGAGGCCCTCGCCAAGGTGCGAGCGAAGTACGGCATCGACCCGTCTGCCTGCTCGCGCACGCTCGGCTACGTCAACCGGTGACTTCCAACAAGGCGGCCACGGCCCGCTTCCGAGACGACGTCATCGACTACCTGCGACGGCACGGCCATCCCGAGGCCGCCCGGCGACCCGAGCCCAAGGAGCCCACCCCCGCCGACCGCCTCGCTCTCCCGGCGGGTTCCATCGTCCTCGACGCACCATGGACGATCCTCGTCCGTAACGAGCGGACCATGGACCTGTCCGGAGCCCTGACCTCCGCAGCGAAGGCAGCAGCCCACGACGGCCACCAGTTGTACGGCTGCATCCAGCATCGCCGTGGCCGCTCGGTCGAGGACGCATACGTGACGATGCCGCTGCGCGTCTGGAGCGCGTGGACCAACGGGGTCATAGCGCAGGCCGCCGCCAACGCGCCGTCCTCGGTTCCGTGTCCTGCTACGCCACCAGCCACGGCAGCCCTGATCCGAGCGAGCGTTGCGCCTCCGCACTCCTGAATTGGTGACCGCCGCGCTCATGTGAGACATGTTGCGCCAGTAAGGCTTTGGCGTACACAAGGCAACCAACGCGGGTAGAATTGGTCATGTACCGACTACTCACGATCAACCACCGCTCGCGCTGTCGGCCTAGCCTCGGCGGACAACTTCTCCGCTCATCGGTAGTAAGCAAGATGAGCGAGGAAACCGAGTGACCACCCCACGCAAGCGCCGACGCTTCGGCTCCGTCCGTCAGCAAGCCAACGGCCGATGGCAAGCCCGCTACAAGGGACCGGACGGCCGAGAGCGTCAGGCAGACCGCACCTTCCCGACCCGCCGCCAGGCCGAGGTCGAACTCGACGCCATCGAGCAGCGCATGCGCACGGGCCGCTGGTTCGACCCCAAGGACCAGGCGACCCGGCTCTCCGAGTACGCCGAGCGCGTCATCGCTGGGCGGACCCTAGCCGTGCGCACTCGCGAGCTGTACGACGACCTCCTCCGGCTGCACATCGTGCCCGTGTTGGGCGACTACCCCATCGGGAAGGTGCGGCCAGCCGACGTTGAGCGCTGGCGCGCTGGCCGGCTCAAGGTGACAGGAAAGGCCCGTACCCGCCAGGCCTACGCGCTACTGCGCTCGGTGTTCCGCGAAGCGGTGGACGACGGCCTCGTCCCCAGCAACCCCTGCCGCATCCGTGGGGCCGGCGTCGCCAAGGCGCCCGAGCGCCCCTACGTCGCACCTAAGGAGGCCGCCGCGCTCATCGCCGCCATGCCCGCCCATATGCACGTGATGACCACCGTCACCCTGTTCGGGCACCTGCGGCTGGGGGAGGTGCTCGGGCTCCGCCGAGGTGACTTCAACCCGGACGCCCGCACCCTTCGCGTCGAGCGGCAGTTGGTCCGCCTCAAGGACGGGTCGACCCAGATCACCGACACCAAGACGGGGCAGGCTCGGACGGTCACGCTCCCGCCAGGAGTCGCCGCCGACCTCGCCGAGCACCTGGCCGCGAACCTCGCCCTGCCCTCGGCTCCGATGTTCACCCACCCGAGCGGCCTTCCACTGGCCCGCCATCACATCGGTCTCGCTTGGCGCAAGGCTCGCGCCGAGGTGGGTCTGCCGACCGTTCATTTCCACGACTTCCGGCACGCCGGACTGACGTACGCCGCCCAGGCCGGAGCGACCCTCAAGGAGCTGCAGGCGCGGGCCGGGCACCGCACGGTCGCAGCGAGCATGGTCTACCAGCACGTTGCCGAGAGCCGTGACGTCGAGATCGCTAACCGGCTGTCCGCGTTCGCCGTGCCGCTGCCCAAGGCGGCCGGCTCGGAGGCGAACTCCACGCGTTAGTGGCTCTCCGGTGGCTCTGCCCCTGTCCGGCACCTCAGCCGCTCGACGGAGCCAAGCCACGGTTGCGCAGTGTTTGCCCAGGTGAGAGAGCGTGGGAGCAGCGTCTCCGATCAGAGAGCGGATGACGGGAATCGAACCCGCGTAGCCAGTTTGGAAGACTGGGGCTCTACCATTGAGCTACATCCGCGTGCGGTCCGGTCGACGTCAGTCGTCGTCCGGAGCGGTCCGCCGTCCCAGGGTACCGGCCTCGCGGTCGGCTTCGGACGACGGTCGGCGCGCGGGCGGGGTGTGGCGCAGTTTGGTAGCGCGTCCGCTTTGGGAGCGGAAGGCCCCCGGTTCAAATCCGGGTACCCCGACCAGCACGACCCCAGCACGATCCGACCAGCACGATCCGACCAGCACGATCCGACCAGCACGATTGGGTGGGCGCGCGCGGCGCCGATAGCATGGTCGATCGCGTGCCCGATCCCGCCACGCCGATCGCAACCCCAGGAGACCAGCGCAGTGAAGAGTGCCGTCGAGAACCTCAACCCCACCCGGGTGAAGCTCACCGTCGAGGTGCCGTTCGACGAGCTCAAGCCGAGCCTGGACGCCGCCTACAAGACCATCGCGACGCAGGTGCAGATCCCCGGGTTCCGTCGGGGCAAGGTGCCGGCGCGCATCATCGACCAGCGGGTCGGCCGTGGCGCCGTCCTGGAGGAGGCGATCAACTCCGCGCTGCCCACCTTCTACGGTCAGGCCGTCGAGGAGGCCAAGATCCGCCCCCTCGGCCAGCCCGAGGTCGAGATCACCGAGGCGCCCGACCCGGCGTCGGACGGTGACCTGAAGTTCAGCATCGAGGTCGACGTGCGCCCCGACGTGCAGGTGCCCGACTTCTCGACCCTCAGCGTCACGGTCGACGACGTCGCCGTGGCCGACGACGACGTCGACGCCGAGATCACCGCGCTGCGCCAGCGCTTCGGCACCCTCGTGGGTGTCGAGCGCGCCGCCGCTGAGGGCGACTTCGTCTCGATCGACCTCAAGGCCGACATCGACGGCGACGAGATCGACGCCGTCACCGGGGTGTCGTACGAGATCGGCAGCAAGAACATGCTCGAGGGCCTCGACGAGGCGCTGGTCGGCATGAGCGCGGGGGAGACCAAGACCTTCACCGCGCCGCTCGCGGGCGGCGACCGCGAGGGTCAGGACGCCGAGGTCACCGTCACGGTGCAGTCGGTCAAGGAGCGCGAGCTGCCCGAGCTCGACGACGACTTCGCCCAGCTCGCCAGCGAGTTCGACACCCTCGACGAGCTCACCGCCGACATCCGCGGCCAGGTCGAGCGCGCCAAGAAGATGCAGCAGGGCGTGCAGGCCCGCGACAAGGTGCTCGACGCCCTGCTCGAGGCAGCCGACATCCCGGTGCCGCCGGCGCTGGTCGAGGCCGAGGTGCACTCGCACCTGGAGAACGAGAACCGGCTCGAGGACGACGAGCACCGCGCCGAGGTCAGCGAGAACGCCACCAAGGCCCTGCAGGCGCAGTTCCTGCTCGACGCCATCGTCGAGCAGGAGAAGGTCTCGGTGACCCAGCCCGAGCTCGTCGAGTACCTCGTGATGAGCGCCCAGCAGTACGGCATGTCGCCCGACGCCTTCGCCAAGGCGGTCGACGAGGCCGGCCAGGTGCAGGCCATGGTGGCTGAGGTCGCCCGCCGCAAGGCGCTCGCCGTCGCGCTGGAGCAGGCCAAGGTCACCGACGAGAGCGGCAACACCGTCGACCTCGAGGCCCTGCGCCCGCAGGCCGACGAGGTGGCCGACCTCGAGCAGTCCGACGAGGAGTCCGACGAGGACGCCGACGAGGACACCGAGCACACGCACTGAGCATCACCGCACCAGGGCCCCGGACGACGTCCGGGGCCCTTCGCGCGTCCGCGGCTGGCGAGTGGTCAGTCGAGGAGCGTGACGGTGTCGCCCACGGCGAGGGTGCCTGCGGTGACGACGTCCGCCATCGCCCCGAGCCGGACGTCCCGGGCGCCGAGCGCCTTGAGGTAGCGGCTGTCGCGCGGGAGGCCGGGCTGGCCCGCGTTCACCATGACGCAGCGCGGCATGCCCGCCCCGATGGTCAGCTCGACGCCGCCGAGCCGCAGGCGACGGCCCTGCCAGGCGTCTTCGGCGAAGGTATCGCCCTCGACGTCCACCACGACGTTGGCGCGGGCCCGGCGGGGGTCGACGCCGTCGCCGACGAGGTCGCTCCAGGCCCGCAGCGACCCGGTCGTCACCACGTGCACCGGGCACTCGTCGTGGTGGCGCACCGTGGTCTCCTCGCGCACGGTCACGGGGGTGCCGAGCAGGTCGCTCAGGCGCGCCGCCGTGGCCGGGTCGTCTCCGGCCAGCTCCTCGCCGCCCGGCAGCACCACGACGAGTTCACCGTCGACCACCCGGGAGGCGAGGTCGAGCAGGCCGTCCACGCGGCGGAAGCGGCGCGTGGTCTTGCCGCTGCCGATGCCGCCGTCCTCCAGGTAGACCCCCCAGCGCCGGTCGTGCGCGAGCCCTCGCGCCGTGACGTCGGCGGCGTCGAGCGACTCTCCGCCGACCGACTTGAGGGGGTAACGGTGCAGGGAGAGCACGCGGCCGACGTCCATGGCAGGACCCTAGAGGCCCCTCCGGGCCTGCTGCGCTCACGGCGAACACGCGGCCGTCCCGGGAGTGGACCGTCGGGGGGCGACGTTAGGGTCCATGCAGGACGGCGACGGAGCCACCGCTTCGAGCCGGCAGTCACTTTGAGGATCGGGAGAACAGCGTGAGCGAGTTCGGCACCGTCACGGCCCAGGGGCCCGCGCAGGGCATGGGCCTGGACGACTCCATCTACAACCGGCTGCTGAAGGAGCGCATCATCTTCCTCGGCTCCGAGGTGCGCGACGAGAACGCCAACGCGATCTGCGCCCAGCTGCTGCTGCTGGCGGCCGAGGACCCCGAGCGCGACATCTGGCTCTACATCAACTCGCCCGGCGGGTCGGTCACGGCCGGTATGGCGATCTTCGACACGATGCAGTTCGTCAAGCCCGACGTCGCCACCGTGGCGATGGGCCTGGCCGCCTCGATGGGGCAGTTCCTGCTCTCCGCGGGCACCCCGGGCAAGCGCTACGCGACCCCGCACGCGCGGATCATGATGCACCAGCCGTCCGGCGGCATCGGCGGCACCGCGAGCGACATCAAGATCCAGGCCGAGCAGATGCTGCACATCAAGCGACAGATGGCCGACCTGATCGCCCAGCACACCGGCCAGACCCTCGAGCAGATCGAGCGCGACTCCGACCGCGACCGCTGGTTCACGGCCGAGCAGGCCAAGGAGTACGGCTTCGTCGACCACGTCGTCGAGAGCGCCAGCGAGGCCCGCGAGGGCGGCGGCACCGACCGCTGACCCGCCCCTCGACCACACCCTTCGAACGATCAGGAGACTGAAGCGCGATGAGCGTCCCCACCCCGTACGACGGCGGTCTGCGTCTGCCGTCCGGCCGACTGGCCGCCCCCGGCCCGAGCAGCCGCTACATCCTTCCCCAGTTCGAGGAGCGCACGTCCTACGGGATGAAGCGGCTCGACCCCTACACGAAGCTGTTCGAGGACCGCATCATCTTCCTCGGCGTGCAGGTCGACGACGCCTCGGCCGACGACATCATCGCCCAGCTGATCGTGCTGGAGTCGCAGGACCCCGACCGCGACATCCTCATGTACATCAACTCGCCCGGCGGATCGTTCACGGCGCTCACCGCGATCTACGACACGATGCAGTACGTCCGTCCCGACATCCAGACGTACTGCCTCGGCCAGGCCGCCTCGGCCGCGGCCGTCCTGCTCGGCGCCGGTGCCAAGGGCAAGCGCTACGCCCTGCCCAACGCCCGCGTGCTCATCCACCAGCCGGCGATGGCGGGCGGCGACTACGGCCAGGCGAGCGACATCGAGATCCAGGCCAACGAGGTGCTGCGCATGCGCACCTGGCTCGAGGACACCCTGGCGCTGCACACCGGCCGCACGACGGAGCAGGTGCGCACCGACATCGAGCGCGACAAGATCCTCACGGCCGACCTGGCCAAGGAGTACGGCCTCATCGACGAGGTGCTCGCGAGCCGCAAGGCCTCCGCGCAGGAGTGAGCCGGCGTCCGGCGTCGGTCCCCGCGTGCGGTCGTCCGCTCTTGGCGTACACGGCTGACGCGGGGCCCGACACCAGGCTTCAATGAAGAGGGTGCCGCCCCGGGCGGGGTACCGTCGCTGGACCAAGCAGGACGTTCCGCCCGGGACGACAGCAGTGATCGAGGGAGGACCCCCACGTGGCGCGCATCGGTGACGGTGGTGACCTGCTCAAGTGCTCTTTCTGCGGGAAGAGCCAGAAGCAGGTCAAGAAGCTGATCGCGGGCCCTGGGGTCTACATCTGCGACGAGTGCATCGACCTGTGCAACGAGATCATCGAGGAGGAGCTCGCTGAGACCAGCGAGCTCGGCCTCGACGAGCTGCCCAAGCCGCGCGAGATCTTCGACTTCCTCGAGCAGTACGTCGTGGGCCAGGAGCCCGCCAAGAAGGCGCTGGCGGTCGCGGTCTACAACCACTACAAGCGCATCCAGGCCGGTGAGCCCGCCCGCAAGGGCGACGAGCCGATCGACCTGGCGAAGTCCAACATCCTGCTGATCGGCCCCACCGGCTGCGGCAAGACGTACCTGGCGCAGACCCTGGCGCGCATGCTCAACGTGCCCTTCGCCATCGCCGACGCCACCGCGCTCACCGAGGCCGGGTACGTCGGTGAGGACGTCGAGAACATCCTGCTCAAGCTGATCCAGGCCGCTGACTACGACGTCAAGAAGGCCGAGACCGGCATCATCTACATCGACGAGGTCGACAAGATCGCCCGCAAGAGCGAGAACCCGTCGATCACCCGCGACGTCTCCGGTGAGGGTGTGCAGCAGGCGCTGCTGAAGATCCTCGAGGGCACCACCGCCTCGGTGCCGCCGCAGGGTGGGCGCAAGCACCCGCACCAGGAGTTCATCCAGATCGACACGACGAACGTGCTGTTCATCGTGGGGGGTGCGTTCGCCGGGCTCGACAAGCTCATCGAGCAGCGCGCGGGAAGGAAGGGCCTCGGCTTCGGTGCCCAGTTGCACACCGCTGCAGACCCCACGGCCGACTCCTACGCCGACGTCATGCCCGAGGACCTCATGAAGTTCGGGCTGATCCCGGAGTTCATCGGCCGCCTGCCCGTCATCACGACGGTCTCGAACCTCGACCGCGACGCGCTGGTCAACATCCTCACCCAGCCGCGCAACGCGCTGTCGAAGCAGTACGTGCGGATGTTCGAGATCGACGGCGTCGAGCTGGAGTTCACCGACGACGCGCTCGAGGCGGTGGCTGACCAGGCCATCCTGCGCGGTACCGGCGCTCGTGGCCTGCGCGCCATCATGGAGGAGGTGCTGCTGCCGGTGATGTTCGACGTCCCCAGCGACGACGGCATCGCCCGCGTGGTGGTGACCAAGGAGGTCGTGCTCGACAACGTCAACCCGACGATCGTCCGGCGCGACACCCCGGAGCCGCGCAAGCGCACCCCGCGCGAGAAGTCCGCCTGAGCCGGTCGTGACCCGCGTCGCCCTCGAACGCGGGCGGACGTGGACGTTCGCCGCCGCCCTCGACTGGCCCGGCTGGTGCCGTCGGGCCAAGACCCGCGACGGCGACGAGGCGGCGCTCGAGGCGCTGCTCGCCTACGCCGGCCGGTACGCGCTCGTCGTCGGCGAGGAGTTCGCGCCCGGTGACCTCGAGGTCGTCGGCGCCGTCGCCGGCGACACCACCACCGACTTCGGCGCCCCGGCCGTGGCCGGTCCCTGGGACGACGTCTCCCTGACCGGTGCGGACGCCGCGCGCCAGGCCGACCTGCTGCAGGCGTGCTGGACGGCGCTCGACCACGTCGCCGAGAGCTCGCCGGAGGAGCTGGCCAAGGGTCCCCGCGGCGGCGGCCGCGAGCGCACCGCCATGCTCGACCACGTCCGCGAGGCCGAGCGCGCCTACGCGCGCAAGCTGGCGATCGCCGTCCCTCCTCGCACGCCCTGGCCCGAGCAGCGGGCGCTCGTCGACGCAGCGGTGCGCTCGGGCGGCACGGGCGGCGCGTGGCCCCTGCGCTACGGCGTGCGGAGGATCGCGTGGCACGTCCTCGACCACGCCTGGGAGATGCAGGACCGCACCCCCCCCATCCCCCGTGATCATGCACGCCAGACCACCCCACCCGCCGTGATCATGCACGCCAGACCACCCCACCCGCCGTGATCATGCACGCCAGACCTCACCAGCGGCGCAGGACGATCTGCGGCTCCAGCCCGAGCAGCTCCCCGACCGTCCGCTCGAGCCGCAACGACTGACCCCAGACGTGACCCCGGTGGAAGCCGACGACCTGCCACCCGAACTCCCGGTGCAGTCGGTCGCGGCGCTCGCCGTCGGCCCGCTGCTGGGCGGCGGTGGAGTGGAACTCCTCGCCGTCGTACTCGAAACCCACCCGGCGCGCCGGGTCCCCGAGGTCCAGTCGGTACACCTGCCGCCCCGACGCGTCGAGGATCGGCACCTGGGCGCACGGTCGAGGGAATCCGGCGTCCAGGATGCGCAGACGCAGCCACGACTCACCGAAGGACTCCGTGAGCGGCTCGCCGTAGCCGATGAGCTCGCGCGCCTGCGCGGCGCCGCGGTGGCCGGCGAAGCGTTCGAGCTCGCATGCGGCCTCGGCCAGGTCGACCAGCGCGAGGTGCGCCGCGCTGTCGATGGCCGCGAGGGCCATGGGCCGCGGCAGCCAGCGGGCCAGGTCGAGCACCGTCCGCAGGTCGCTCGTGCGCGGCAGCACGAGGTCGTCGACGACGTCGTGGGACGCCAGCGGCGCGGCGTAGCAGCGCAGGCCGGCTCGGCGCACCGGGGTGCGTCCGGCGGGAACGACGCACTCGACGACGGGCAGCGCGTCCTCTGCGAGGCTCCACACGCGCCCCATCCCGCGCAGCCAGGCCACGGTGCTGCGGCAGAGGACGCCGCCCGGCGGCAGCACCAAGGCGGCCGCTGCCGCTCGGGTCTGGACGTCGTCCGGCGCGTTCGCGTCGACGTAGACGCGGTGCAGGACCTCGCGAACGGTGCCGGCGGTCACGAGTCGGTGGGCTCGGCGTCCCGTCATCTCTCGGGCGCGCGCGGCGAGGAAGGGGTGTCCGTCATTGAGCACCCTGGCAGCGTCGTGCACCACGACGTCTGGCCGTGCGCGTCATCCACAGGGGTGGTCTGGCGTGCATGATCACGGCGGGTGGGGTGGTCTGGCGTGCATGATCACGGGCGGGGAGGGGGCAGGCGGGGAGGGGGGCAGGGGGGAGAGGGCGGTCAGGCGGGGAGGGTGGCCCCGTCGGTCGAGTCCTGGGTGTCGCTGGGGTCATCGGCGACGGCGGGACGGCGCAGCCGGCCCGCCGCGTGCTCGCTGGCCCACTCGAGCACCTCGGCCGCCACCATGGGGCGGGCGAACCAGAAGCCCTGCAGGTCGTCGCAGTCCATCTCCGACAGCCGGCTCGCCGTGGCCTCGGTCTCGACGCCCTCGGCGACGATCGTGAGGCCGAGGCGGTGGCCGAGCTCGATGATCGAGGTGACGACGGCGTCGTCGTTGGGGGAGCGCTCGAGCGCGGTGATGAACTGGCGGTCGATCTTCAGCTGGTGCACGGGGAGCCCGCGCAGCTGGCTCAGGCTCGTGTAGCCGGCGCCGAAGTCGTCGACCGACACCTGGATCCCGCGGTCGCGCAGTGCCTCGACGACGGCGCGTGCGGTCTCGGGGTTGTCGGTGACGGCGCTCTCGGTGATCTCGAGGACGAGCAGCTCGGCTGGCCAGCGGTGCAGGGCCAGCACCTCCTCGACGATGCCGAGCAGGCCGAACTCGAGCGACACCGGCGAGATGTTCACGGCGATGGACGCCTCGAGCCCCTGCGCCCGCCACCGCGAGGCGTCGCGGACGGCGGTGAGCAGCACCCAGCGCGTGAGGGCGTGGATCAGGCTGGTGCGCTCGGCGATCGGGATGAACTCGGCCGGCAGCAGCAACCCGCGCTCGGGGTGCTCCCAGCGCAGCAGCGCCTCGAAGCCCGCGAGCTCGTGGCCGGTGGCCCGGATGACGGGCTGGTAGCGCACGTGCAGCTGGTCGTCGAGCATCGCCTCACGCAGGTGGGCGAGGGTCTCGAGCCGGTCGGTGGAGTGGTCGTCGTAGGCCGGGTCGTAGGTCGCGACACCGGACCGCGAGCGCTTGGCCTGGTACATCGCGACGTCGGCGTGCTGCATGAGGTCGTTGAGCGTGCGGCCGTCCTGCGGCGCCACCGTGACGCCGATGCTGGCGCGGATGTCGATCGAGACACCTCGCGTGCGGAACTCGTTGAGCGTCAGGGCGCCCAGGATCCGCTTGGCCCGCACGCTCGCGCCCGACATGTTGATCGGGCCGCGGATCAAGATCGCGAACTCGTCCCCACCCAGCCGGGTCACCAGCGAGTCGCTGCCTGCCCCGGCCACCAGCTGATGGGCCACCTCCACCAGCACCTCGTCACCGGCGACGTGCCCCAGGGTGTCGTTGACGTCCTTGAACCCGTCCAGGTCGACCAGCAGCAGGGCGGGGCCGTGGCTGCCGTTGCCGTCGAGGTCGTCCAGCCCGGCGAGCACCTGCTCGGCCGCCTCCGCGAGCAGCGTGCGGTTACCCAGCTGGGTCAACGGGTCACGGCGCGCCACCCGCTCGCGTTCGCGGTCGCGCAGCACCAGCAGCACAGCAAGGGCAGCGGCGGACGCGACCGCCACGACCACGCAGACGGTCGTGACGACCAGAGCGATCCCACCCATGAGCCCGGTCCCTCCGCAGGACGCGTCCGCGGGACGCTCCCGCCGACCTCCGGTGCATCGGCAGGCTCGATGGTGCTCTTGAGTGACGATCTCCAGTCACGTTGGGCCGTCCGAGTGATGACCGCGGGTGACGCGGTGAACGACCCGGTGACGGCCGGACCTACAACGCGGCGCCCGAGCGCGAGCCGGCGTCCTGCTCACCGAGCTGGACGTCGGTCACCGTGGGCTCGCCCTCGCCGCTCACCAGCTCGAGCTGCTCGATGCGCCCTGTGGCCCGCAGGTCGGCCTCGGCCGCGCGCAGCCGGGGCAGATCGGCGTCCGTGGCGGCGATCACCGCTCGGGTCACCGGGGTGCGCTGCGAGACCTTGGCCTGCGACTTGGCACCTCGCACGCCCGCCAGCGCGGCCGACACGACGGTCAGCAGGGCGGCGTCGCCGTCCGTCACGGCGGGCACCGCGCGCTCGAGCTCGGCCACGGTCGGCCAGGCGCTGCGATGCACCGAGCCCTCCTGCCACCACGACCACGCCTCCTCGGTGACGAACGGCATGATCGGTGCGAGCAGGCGCAGCTGCACCGACAGCGCGGTGGCGAGCGCGGTGCGCGCGGACGCCGCACCCGGCCCGTCGCCGTACGCGCGCTCCTTGACCAGCTCGAGGTAGTCGTCGCAGAAGGTCCAGAAGAAGCGCTCGGTGGTCTCCAGAGCCCGCGTGTAGTCGAAGGCGGCGAACGCCTCGCCGGTCTCGCGCACGACGTCGGCCAGCGCGGCCAGCATCGCCGTGTCGAGTGGCTCGGTGACCGGCCCGGCGTCCAGGCTCGCACCGGCGCCGAGCACGAACTTGCTGGCGTTGAGCACCTTGATGGCCAGGCGGCGGCCGACCTTCATCTGGCTCTCGTCGAACGGCGAGTCCATGCCGGGGCGGGCCATCGCCGCGCGCCAGCGCACCGCGTCGGTGCCGAACTTCTCGAGGATCTCGGTGGGCACGACGGCGTTGCCCTTGGACTTGCTCATCTTCTTGCGGTCGGGGTCGACCACGAAGCCGGAGATCATCGAGCGGGCCCAGGGCAGCGACCCGTTCTCGTAGTGGGCCCGCACCACCCGGGAGAACAGCCAGGTGCGGATGATCTCGTGGGCGTGGGTGTTGAGGTCCATCGGGAACGTGCGCGCGAACAGGTCAGGGTCACGCTCCCAGCCGCACGCGATGTGGGGCGTGAGGGACGACGTCGCCCAGGTGTCCATGACGTCGGGGTCGCCGACGAAGCCGCCGGGCACGCCGCGCTGGTCGTTCGTGAAGCCCGGTGCCGGGTCGGACGACGGGTCGACCGGCAGCGCGGACTCGTCGGCGACGATCGGCTCGGAGTAGTCGATCTCACTGGCCTGGTCGAGGCGGTACCAGACGGGGAAGGGCACGCCGAAGAAGCGCTGTCGGCTGATCAGCCAGTCGCCGTTGAGACCGCCCACCCAGTTCTCGTAGCGGTGGGCCATGAACTCCGGCACGAACTTGAGCTCGCGCCCGCGCTCGAGGAACGTCGCCTTCAGCTCGGGGTCGCGCCCGCCGTTGCGGATGTACCACTGCCGGCTGGTGACGATCTCGAGCGGCTTGTCGCCCTTCTCGAAGAAGTTCGCCATGCGCTGAGTGGGCGTCGGCTCACCCTCGAGGTCGCCGCTGTCGCGCAGCGCCTGCACCACGGCCTCGCGCGCCGAGAACGTCGTCCTGCCGGCCAGCTCGCCGTACAGCTCGCGGCCGGAGTCGGTGGGCAGCCACTGCGGCACGTCGCGCAGGATCCGCCCGTCTCGCCCGACCACCGCGCGCGTGGGCAGCTGCAGCTCGCGCCACCACAGGACGTCGGTCAGGTCACCAAAGGTGCAGCACATGGCGATACCGGCGCCCTTGTCCATCTCCGCCGCGGGGTGCGCCAGCACGGGCACCTCGACGTCGAACAGGGGCGTGCGCACGGTGGTGCCGAACAGCGCCTGGTAGCGCTCGTCGTCCGGGTGGGCGATGAGCGCCACGCAGGCCGCGATGAGCTCAGGCCGGGTCGTCTCGATGTGGACGTCGCCGGCCGGGCCGTGGAAGGCGACGCGGTGGTAGAAGCCGGGGTACTCGCGCGCCTCGAGCTCGGCCTGCGCGACCGCGGTCTGGAACGTCACGTCCCACAGGCTGGGCGCCTCGCTCTGGTAGGCCTCACCGCGGGCGAGGTTGCGCAGGAAGGCTCGCTGCGCCACCGCCCGGGAGTCGTCGCTGATCGTCTCGTACTGCGTCGACCAGTCGACCGACAGGCCGAGGTGGCGCAGCAGCTCCTCGAACGCCTTCTCGTCCTCGACGGTGAGGCGGCTGCACAGCTCGATGAAGTTCGGCCGGCTGATCGGCACCTGCTTCTTGGGGTCGGGCTTGGCCGGCGGCTCGAAGTCGGGGTCGTACGGCAGCGAGGGGTCGCAGCGCACGCCGAAGTAGTTCTGCACGCGGCGCTCGGTCGGAAGGCCGTTGTCGTCCCAGCCGATGGGGTAGAAGACCTGCTTGCCGGTCATCCGCTGGTAGCGCGCGATGAGGTCTGTGTGCGTGTAGCTGAACACGTGCCCGACGTGCAGGCTGCCGCTCACGGTCGGCGGGGGAGTGTCGATCGAGAAGACCTGCTCGCGCGGCGCCGTCCGGTCGAAGGTGTAGGTGCCCTGCTCGGCCCACGCGGCTACCCAGCGGCTCTCGAGTCCGTCGAGGGTCGGCTTCTCGGGCACCTGGGGCGTCGTCGGCATGCGTGGGATTCTCCCAGATCGGCGCCGGTGCTCTCGACCCGGTTTGCCCGCGGGGTCAGGGGTGGAAGTCGATGACGTCCGCGAGGTCGACCCAGTCGTCGCCGACCTGCACCTGGGGCGGGCGGCCGTCGAGCTGGCGCAACGCCCCGAGGACGCCGGTGCTGCCGTCGCCGTTGCCGGTCAGCTGCTCGCTACCGGTCGAGGCGACCGCCACGACCAGGGCCCGGCTCCAGGCGTCCAGCTCATCGGACGACGGTGCCGCGGTCTTGCCGGACGCCGCCCCCGCCGCCTGCCCTGCTCCTGACGCTGCTGCTGCGCGTGTGGTGGCGAGCAGCGCCAGGTAGGCCTGCAGGACGGCGGCCCGGCTGCGCAGCTGCTCCTGCGTGGCGTCGGCGCGTCCGCGCACGTCGTTGGCGACGATGTAGGCGATGCCGAGCACCACGGCGGAGGTGAAGACGGGCAGCCCGATGCCGACGCTGCGCTGCAGGATCTTCGGCAGCGCCTCGAACTGCGCGAGCAGGGCGGTGAGGGTGGCTGCCCCGACCCCGGCCGTCGACCACCACTTGGCTGCCGCGGACATGCCGGTCTTGATCACCGCCACGCTGTCGGGCGTCCCGCGGAGCGCGCCGACCTGGTCCGCGCCCGCTGTCGGCAGCAGCTGCCAGAGCTTCAGCAGCTCGGCTGCCGGGCCGCCGACGTCCACCGCGTCGGCAGCGACGAACGAGCCGGGTAGCTGGGTGTCGGCCATGCGGACCTCCTCGCCGGAGCGCAGGGTCGTCGTGTCGGCAGCCCGCTGCCGTCCGGTGTCGCTGACCGACGCTAGCGCCAGCGGATGGGCGGTGTCCGGCGTTCCGGGACATCCGAGGCACGCCGGATATGCCCGCGACGCCCCGCGCGGTCGCTCGCTACCATGGCGGGCAGGCGCTGAACCGACCATCACCGGGGAGCCTCCGGAAGAACGGGCGCCGCCCCACCAGGGCGGCGCCTCACTAGACCCGGGCGGACCGGCCCGCACCCCAGCCGGCGAACGAGCGGTCGGCCGTGGCTCGCCATCGGCCGGCAAGCGAGGTGGTACCGCGGTGCCGCCCGGGTTCTCCGGGTGACGTCGTCCTCGTGGTGGTAGCGACGACCCCGCGAGAGGCACCGATGACGTACCCCAAGGCCGGCTCTGACGCCCACGACGGCTCCGCGCGCTCCGACGTCCCCGCCGGCGTCCCCTCGAGCCCGCGCTTCCCGGAGATCGAGGAGCGGATCGAGCGCTACTGGGCCGCCGACGGCACCTTCCGCGCCAGCGTCGAGCAGCGGCCCGCGGGCGAGAACGGCAGCAACGAGTTCGTCTTCTACGACGGGCCGCCGTTCGCCAACGGCCTGCCGCACTACGGCCACCTGCTCACCGGCTACGTCAAGGACGTCGTGCCGCGCTACCAGACCATGCGCGGTCGCCGGGTCGAGCGCCGCTTCGGCTGGGACACCCACGGCCTGCCCGCCGAGCTCGAGGCCGAGCGTCAGCTCGGCATCAAGGGCCGCGGCGACATCCTCGAGCTGGGCATCGAGACGTTCAACGCCGCCTGCCGCGAGTCGGTGCTGAAGTACACCCGCGAGTGGGAGGACTACGTCACCCGCCAGGCCCGCTGGGTCGACTTCGAGAACGACTACAAGACGCTCGAGCTGCCGTACATGGAGAGCGTCATCTGGGCGTTCAAGACGTTGTACGACAAGGGGTACGTCTATGAGGGCCAGCGCGTGCTGCCGTACTGCTGGGTCGACGAGACGCCGCTGAGCAACCACGAGCTGCGCATGGACGACGACGTGTACCAGCAGCGGCAGGACCCGTCCGTCACCGTGTGGGTCGAGCTCGAGACCGGCGAGCGGCTCATGGCCTGGACGACCACGCCGTGGACCCTGCCCTCCAACGAGGCCATGGCCGTCGGCGTCGACCTCGACTACGTGGTCGTCGAGCACGAGGGCGCGCGTTACGTGCTGGCGGCCGACCGCCTGGCGGCGTACGCCCGCGAGCTCGGGGACGACGCCGCCGACCGCGTCGTGGCCCGGCTCAAGGGCTCTGAGCTCGTCGGACGCCGGTACACGCCGCTCTTCGAGTTCCTCACCGACACCGAGCGGTTCGGCACGCAGAACGCCTTCCGCGTGATCGCCGCCGAGCACGTCACGACGGACGACGGCACCGGCGTCGTGCACATGTCGCCGGCCTACGGCGAGGACGACCAGATCGCCTGCGAGGCAGCGGGTATCCCCACGATCCTCACCGTCGACGACCGCGCGCGGTTCACCTCCATCGTGCCGGCGTTCGAGGGCCTGCAGGTGTTCGAGGCCAACCGGCCCATCACCCAGGACCTCAAGGCCCGCGGCCACCTGGTGCGCCAGGAGAGCTACGAGCACTCGTACCCGCACTGCTGGCGTTGCCGGAACCCGTTGATCTACAAGGCCGTCTCGTCGTGGTTCGTCGAGGTGACGAAGTTCCGCGACCGCATGGTCGAGCTCAACGAGCAGATCACCTGGGTGCCCGAGCACGTGAAGCACGGGCAGTTCGGCAAGTGGCTGTCGAACGCGCGTGACTGGTCGATCAGCCGAAACCGCTTCTGGGGCAGCCCGATCCCGGTGTGGAAGTCGGACGACCCGAACTACCCGCGGGTCGACGTCTACGGCTCGCTCGACGAGCTGGAGCGCGACTTCGGCGTCCGGCCGACCGACCTGCACCGGCCGTTCGTCGACGACCTCACGCGGCCCAACCCCGACGACCCCACGGGCCGCTCGACGATGCGCCGGGTCACCGACGTCCTCGACGTGTGGTTCGACTCCGGGTCGATGCCGTACGCCCAGGTGCACTACCCGTTCGAGAACGCCGACTGGTTCGAGCACCACTACCCGGGCGACTTCATCGTCGAGTACATCGGGCAGACCCGCGGCTGGTTCTACACGCTGCACGTGCTGGCGACGGCGCTGTTCGACCGGCCGGCCTTCTCGTCGTGCGTGAGCCACGGCATCGTGCTCGGCGACGACGGCCAGAAGATGTCGAAGAGCCTGCGCAACTACCCCGACGTCAACGAGGTGTTCGAGCGCGACGGCGCCGACGCCATGCGCTGGTTCCTCATGTCGTCGCCGGTGCTGCGCGGCGGCAACCTCATCGTCACCGAGCGCGGCATCCGCGAGGGCATGCGCCAGGTGCTGATCCCGCTGTGGAACGCCTGGTACTTCTTCTCGTTGTACGCCAACGCGGTCAACGAGGGTGCGGGCTATGACGCGAGGTGGTCGACGGCGTCCACCGACGTCCTCGACCGCTACCTGCTGGCCAAGCTGCACGACCTCGTCACCGACGTGCAGGCCCAGCTCGACGTGTACGACGTCAGCGCCGCCTGCCAGTCGGTGCGCGAGTTCTGCGACGTGCTGACCAACTGGTACATCCGCCGCTCGCGCGAGCGCTTCTGGGGTGAGGACGACACCGCGGCCTTCGACACCCTCTCCACGACGCTGGAGGTGCTCACCCGGGTCAGCGCGCCGCTGCTGCCGCTCGTCGCCGAGGACGTCTGGCGCGGGCTCACCGGTGGGCGCAGCGTGCACCTCACCGACTGGCCGGACGCCGACGACCTGCCGACCGACGCCGCGCTCGTCGCGGCCATGGACCGCACCCGCGAGGTGTGCTCGGCGGCGCTGGCGCTGCGCAAGGCCGAGGGCCTGCGCGTGCGCCTGCCGCTGCACTCGCTCACGGTGGTCGACGCCGACGCGAGCGCGCTGGAGGACTTCGCCTCGCTGGTGGCCGACGAGGTGAACGTGCGCGAGGTGCGGCTCGTCACGCTCGAGGAGTCCGGTGCGGGTGCGGAGCAGTTCGGGGTCTCGCGGCGGCTCACGGTGAACGCGCGCGCCGCCGGCCCCCGGCTCGGCAAGGACGTCCAGACCGCGATCCGGGCGAGCAAGTCCGGTGACTGGCAGGTCGCGGACGACGGCACGGTCAGCTCCGGCGGCATCGCGCTGGTCGAGGGCGAGTACACGCTCGACATGGTCGTCGAGGGTGGTGCCGACGAGCACCGGGCCGTCGGGGTGCTGCCCCGCGGCGGCTTCGTCGTCCTCGACACCGAGGTGACGCCCGAGCTGGAGGCGGTGGGGCTGGCGCGCGACGTCGTCCGGGTGGTGCAGCAGGCCCGCCGGGACGCCGGTCTCGACGTCAGCGACCGCATCCGCCTCACCGTGGCGGCCGAGGGTGGGGTGGCCGCGGCGCTCACCGAGCACCAGGGCCTGCTGATGTCCGAGACGCTGGCCGTGCAGGTAGGCGTCGCCGGCGACCTCGACGCGCTACCCGTGGGCGACGGCGTCAGCGAGGCCACCGTCGGCGACAGCCTGAAGGTCCGCGTGCGGGTCGAGAAGTCGCAGGCCTAACCAGAGCAGAGACGTGAGTCAGGCGGTGCATGCGGCGGGCAGCTCGAACCAGCGCAGCCGGTCGAACTCGTCATCCGGCCCCGAGCCCGGCGTGAGGTCCGGCTCGGGGCGGCTGGCGAGCAGGGCGCGCGCGTCGTCGAGGTAGCCCTGCAGCGTCGACTCCGGCGCGTGCTCGGCGTGGCTGTCGTAGCGCAGGACGCCGTCGGTGTCGTAGTGCAGGTCGCCCAGCCGCAGCGGCGGCTCGACCGGCCCGCCGCGGTGCCGCCACAGGCCGGTGGCCGGCTCGAAGCGGTAGTCGGGCAGCAGTCGCCAGCCGTCGCGCGCGACGACGTCGACGGCCGCGACGACGTAGTCGAACACGGCGTGCGACAGGAAGTAGTTGAAGTTCACCCGCACCCAGCCCGGCTTGATGCCCTCGCACCCGCGCGAGATCTCCTGCTCGAACTCGTGCGAGCGCTCGAGGTCGATGCCGAGCAGCCGGTGGCCGTAGGGGCCGGCGCACGAGCAGCCGCCGCGCGACTGGATGCCGAACAGGTCGTTGAGCACCGCCACGACGAAGTTGTGGTGCAGGTACTGGCCGCCCGGACGCCGGATGACGAACGACAGGATCGACAGCCGCTCGGCGTCGAGGTTTCCGAGGATCTCGATCGCCGGGTTCTGCGACCACGTGCGCACCGCGCAGCGCAGGAAGTGCTCCTCGTGCGCGCGGATCACGTCGATCCCGACCGCCTGCTTGAGCTGGAACACCAGGCCGGCGCGGATCGACTCCACGATGGCGGGCGTGCCCGCCTCCTCGCGGTGCTCGGGGGAGTCGAGGTAGACGTGCTCGGCCGGGTTCACGTAGGCCACCGTTCCGCCCCCGACGACGGCCGGAACTCGGTTGCGCAGCAACGACTTGCGGACGACGAGCACGCCCGGCGTGCCCGGGCCGCCGATGAGCTTGTGCGGGCTGAGGAAGATCGCGTCCTTGGCCGCGGCGGGGTCGTCGTCCGGCGTCATCTCGATCTCGACGTACGGCGCGGCCGCGGCGAAGTCCCAGAACGCCAGCGCGCCGTGCTCGTGCAGCAGCCGCGTGACCGCGTGGGTGTCGGTGACGATCCCCGTGACGTTGCTGGCCGCCGAGAACGAGCCGATCTTGAGCGGGCGGTCGGCGTAGCGCGCGAGCTCGGCGGCGAGACGGTCGAGGTCGATGTGCCCGTTGGCGTCCTCGGGCACGGTGACGACGTCGGCGACCGACTCGCGCCACGGCAGCTCGTTGGAGTGGTGCTCGAAGGGGCCGATGAACACCACCGGACGCTGGTCGGCGGGGATCTGCGCCGACAGGTGCCAGCGGTCGTCGAGCTCGGACGGGATGCGCAGCCCCAGCACCGCCACCAGCTTGTCGATGGCCCCGGTGGTGCCCGAGCCGCAGAACAGCACCGCGCAGTCGTCGTCCGCGCCGACGGCCTCGCGGACGATGCGTCGGGCGTCCTCGCGCAGCCGGGTCGTCTGCAGCCCGGTGCCCGACGACTCGGTGTGCGTGTTGGCGTAGCGGGGGAGCACCTCGTCGCGGATGAAGTCCTCGATGAAGGCCAGCGAGCGGCCGCTCGCGGTGTAGTCGGCGTAGGTGACCCGGCGGGGGCCGTAGGGGCCGGGCAGGGTGAGGTCGTCGCCGATGATGGACTCGCGGATGCGCTGCAGCAGGGGTGTGTCCGGCGGGCAGTCGCCCTGCGCGGTGGCTGCAGCGTCGACGTCGTCGGTCACCATGGTGAGGAGTCTGCCGTACCGTTGGCGGCGTGATCAGCGAGCGCGAGGACCTGTCGTGACGAGCGAGCAGCCCGAGGTCGTGTCCGCGCGGTTAGCGGAGGTCGAGCACGCGGTGCTGGCCCGCACGCCGGAGCACCACGTCGACCCGTCCCTCGACGCGATCCGCGCGCTCATGGACCTCATGGGCGAGCCGCAGCGGGCCTTCCCCGTCGTGCACATCACGGGCACGAACGGCAAGACGTCGACGTCGCGGATGATCGAGCGGCTGCTGCGCGAGCTCGGCCTGCGCACCGGCCGCTTCACCAGCCCGCACCTCACCGACATCCGAGAGCGCATCGCCTTCGACGGCGAGCCGATCAGTCCGGAGCGGTTCGTGGCGGCGTGGGACGACGTCGCGCCGTACCTCGAGATCATCGACGCCCGCGCGCGCGAGGCCGGTGAGCCGTTGATCAACTACTTCCAGGTGCTCACGGCCATGGCCTTCTCGGCGTTCGCGGACGCGCCCGTCGACGTGGCGGTGGTGGAGGTCGGCCTCGGCGGCACCTGGGACTCCACGAACGTCGCCGACGGTCAGGTCGCCGTCATCACGCCCATCGGTATCGACCACGAGCGGCTGCTCGGGTCGACGGTCGAGCAGATCGCCACCGAGAAGGCCGGGATCATCAAGCCCGGTGCCGTCGCCGTGCTCGGCACCCAGAAGCGCGAGGCCGCCGAGGTGCTGCTGCACCGGGCGGGCGAGGTCGGCGCCGACGTCGTGGTCGAGGGCCAGCAGATCGGGTTGCTGTCGCGCGAGGTGGCCGTGGGCGGCCAGCTGGTCAGCGTGCGGGGCATCGGCGGCGACTACGAGGACCTGTTCCTGCCGCTGCACGGCGAGCACCAGGCGCACAACCTCGTGACGGCGATCGCGGCCGTCGAGGCGTTCGTCGGCGGGGGCACCGACCGGCTCGACCCCGAGGTGGTGCGCGTGGCGGTGGCCGACATGACGTCGCCAGGCCGGATGGAGGTCGTGCGGCGCAGCCCCACGGTGGTGGTCGACGCGGCGCACAACCCGGCCGGGGCGCAGGTGCTCGCGGCGGCGGTGGACGAGGCGTTCAGCTTCCGACGGCTGGTGGGTGTCGTGGCCGTGCTGTCCGACAAGGACCCGGAGGGCATCCTGGCCGCGCTGGAGCCGGTGCTCGACGAGGTGGTCGTGACCCGCACGTCGTCGTCGCGGGCGATGAACCCCGACGACCTCGGCGAGGTGGCGGTGGAGGTGTTCGGTGAGGACCGCGTCCACGTGGTCGGCCGGCTGCCCGACGCGCTGGCCCGCGCGGTCGACCTCGCCGAGCAGGACGGCGACCTCGGCGTCGGGGTGCTGGCCACGGGCTCGGTGACGATGGCGGCCGACGTCCGGACGCTGTTGGGGGTGCGGTGAGCGAGCGTCCGCCGCGGTCGCTGCGCCGCTCGTTCGCGGCCATGGTGCTCGTGGGTGAGGTGCTGGTGGTGGGCTTCGCCGCCCTGGTGGCCAAGGACCTCTCGGACGTGTCCGGCCGCACCGTGGCCCTCGCGGCCGGCGTCACCGCCCTGCTCGCCGTGCTCGCCGCCGGCCTGCTGCGCTCGCGCCTCGGGTACGTGCTCGGCTGGCTGGTGCAGGTCGTGCTCGTCGTGAGCGGTGTGTGGGTACCGATGATGTTCTTCATCGGGATCGTCTTCGCCGTCGTGTGGGGCTTCGTGCTCGTGGCGGGCGGTCGAGCCGACGCCGTCACCGCCCAGCGCCTCGCCGCCGCCCGTGCCGACGTTGGCCCCGTTGATCACGTTCAGTAGGTGACACTCCGCATGTCGAGGGGTGCATCCCTCGACAAGCGGGTGCAGACCTCGACAAGGGCGCAGTGCGCCGTCCCCGGACGACGGCCCGCGCTTCTCGAGGGTTCCGCCCACTTCTCGAGGGGTGCAACCCTCGGCAAGCGGAGTGTCGCCCACTTAACGTGATCAGCGGGACGACGGCGGCCGGCGGGGTGGCGGGTGCGGGCGGGGCCAACGCCTGGGTCGGTAGGCTGGCCGCGCCCCCGACGTCCGACCGGAAGGTCCACTCCTGTGAGCACGCCCGACCTCGAGCGCAGCCTCGTCCTCGTCAAGCCGGACGGCGTCCGGCGCGGCCTCACCGGTGAGGTGCTGCGGCGCGTCGAGGCCAAGGGCTACGTCCTGGTGGCCCTCGACCTGCGCACTCCCGACCGCGACACGCTCGCCCGCCACTACGCCGAGCACGAGGGCAAGCCGTTCTACGAGCCGCTCGTGGAGTTCATGTCGTCCGGCCCGGTCGCCGCGGTCGTCATCGAGGGTCAGCGCTGCGTCGAGGGCTTCCGCTCGCTCGCCGGCGCCACCGAGCCCACGGCGGCCGCGCCGGGCACGATCCGCGGCGACCTCGGTCGTGACTGGGGGAGCGCCGTGCAGCAGAACATCGTGCACGGGTCGGACTCTCCTGAGTCGGCCGAGCGCGAGATCGCGATCTGGTTCCCGCACCTGGGCTGAGCCCCCCGCGCGCCCCGGCCGAGACGCCGCTCGGGCCGCGTACGATGGCGTCCGAAATCTCCCTTCGCTCGCGACCCGGAAGCCGTGGTACCCCCCCTCATGAGCAGCCTGTCTTTCATCGGCCGAGACATGGCCGTCGACCTCGGCACCGCCAACACCCTCGTGTACGTGCGCGGTCGCGGTGTGGTGCTCGACGAGCCGAGCGTCGTCGCCATCGACGAGCACACCGGACGCCTCGTGGCGGTGGGCGCCGAGGCCAAGCGCATGATCGGTCGCACCCCGGGCTACGTGCGCGCGATCCGGCCCCTCAAGGACGGCGTGATCAGCGACGCCGACACCACCGAGCGCATGCTGCGCTACTTCATCCACAAGGTGCACAAGCGCTCGCGCTTCGCTCGCCCGCGCATCGTCATCTGCGTGCCGAGCGGGATCACCGGCGTCGAGCGGCGGGCCGTCGAGGACGCCGCCAGCCATGCGGGCGCCCGGCGGGTCTACATCATCGAGGAGCCGATGGCCGCGGCGATCGGCGCGGGCCTGCCCATCGAGGAGCCCACCGGCAACATGGTCGTCGACATCGGTGGCGGCACCACCGAGGTCGCGGTGATCAGCCTCGGCGGCATCGTCACCGCCCAGTCGATCCGCGTCGCCGGCGACGAGCTCGACAACGCGATCATCCAGTACGTGAAGAAGGAGTACTCGCTCATGCTCGGCGAGCGCTCCGCCGAGGAGATCAAGATGAGCATCGGCTCGGCGTTCCCGCTGAGCGACGAGCCCACGGCCGAGATCCGCGGCCGCGACCTGGTGAGCGGCCTGCCCAAGACCATCACGGTGGGCGCCGAGGAGATCCGCAAGGCCATCGAGGAGCCGGTCAACGCGATCGTCGACGCCGTGAAGTCCACGCTCGACAAGTGCCCGCCGGAGCTGTCGGGCGACATCATGGACCGCGGCATCGTGCTCACCGGTGGTGGCGCCGCGCTGCGTGGGCTCGACGAGCGCCTGCGGCACGAGACCGGCATGCCGATCCACGTGGCCGACGAGCCGCTGATGTCGGTGGCCCTGGGCTCTGGCCGCTGCGTCGAGGACTTCGACGCGCTGCAGCGGGTGCTCGTGCCCGAACGGCGCCTGTGACCGCATGGTGCGCAGGTCGCCTCGCCGGTCCCGCACCGTCCTCGCCCCGCTGGTCGTGCTGACGGCCTGCCTGATCCTGCTCGACCTCGCTGCCGGGCCCGGCGGCTCCACCGACCGCCTGCGTGGCGCCGCGGCCGCCGTCCTCGGCCCGGCCGAGCGCCTGGCGTCCGGCACCTGGCGTGCGCTGTCGGACGCCGGGCAGGGCCTCACCGGCAGCACCCGACGCCAGCTCGACGAGCTGCGCCGCGAGAACGACGCGCTGCGCCTGGCTGCCCGCGCCTCCGACGACGACCGGCGCCGGGCCGGTGAGCTGGACGCGCTGCTGCACACCGCCGGGCTCGGTGGCTACCGCATCGTGCCCGCGCGTGTCGTGGCGCTGGCACCCCAGCAGGCCGCGCGTCAGGAGGTGACGCTCGACGCCGGGTCGCGCGACGGCATCCGGCGGGAGATGACGGTGCTGAGCGGTGACGGGCTGGTCGGGCGCATCGTGCGCGTCGCGCCGACGACGTGCGACGTCCTGCTCCTCACCGACCCGACGTTCTCGGTGGGGGTGCGGGTGGAGTCGACCGGCCTGGTCGGCGTGGCCACCGGAGCGGGGAGCAGCCCCATGCGGTTGCGGCTGCTCGACGCCCAGACCACCGTCGAGCCCGGCGCGCGGCTGGTGACGCTCGGCAGCGTCGGGGGCTCGCCGTTCGTCCCGGGCGTGCCGGTGGGCGAGGTGCAGTCGGTGCGGACGTCGCCCGGCACGCTGTCGCGCAGCGGCCGGGTGCGACCGTACGTCGAGCCGGCCACCACCGACCTCGTAGGCATCGTCGTGCAGCCGCCGCGCACCGACCCCCGCGATGCGGTGCTGCCGCCGCGGCCCCAGCCGTCGTCGTCGAAGGGCTCGTCGTGAGCTCGGCGCGCGTGGTGCTGGCGGCCGGTCTGGTGGTGCTGGCGCGGCTGGTCGACGTCACGGTGCTCGCTCGCACGCACTGGCCGCTGGCGACGCCCGACCTCACGCTGCTCGTGGTCGTGGCCCTCGCCCTGCTCGGTGGCAGCCGATCGGGTGCCACCGTCGGCCTGTCGGCGGGGCTGGTCGCCGACCTCACCCCGCCCGGCGCGGGCCTGCTCGGCCTCACCGCGGTGGCCTACGGACTGGCTGGCCTGGTCGCCGGCCGCTACCACCGCCCCGGTGAGCGCTCGCTGGTGCTGCTGCTCGTGGCCGCGGGGGCCGCGGCTGCGACGTCGTCCGTCGTCAAGGCGCTGGCCGAGCTGGCCGGCGGCGACTCGCTCGCTCGCGCGCTCGAGACGGTCGTCGGAGGTGTCGGCTACGCCGTCGTGGCCTCGCTGCTCGTCGTGCCGCTCGTGATGGTGCTCGATCGGTGGGTCGAGGGCGAGCCGGCGGAGGTGGCACGGCTGTGAAGAGCAACGTGCGACTGCTGGCTGTCGCGGTGTTCGTGCTGTCGCTCATGGTGACGCTCGTCGCGCGGTTGTTCACGGTGCAGGTCGTGGGCGCCGACGGCTACCGCGCCGCGGCGGCCACCAACCGCGAGCGCGAGATCATCACGCCCGCCGTGCGCGGCCTGGTGCTCGACGACCGCGGCCGGCCCCTCATCTCCAACCGCTCGGCGCTCGTGGTGTCGGTGAGCCGCACCGAGCTGCTCAACAGCGACGACGAGGGGCGCGCGCTGCTGCACCGGCTCGCCGACGTGCTCGGGCTGCCGTTCGAGACCGTGTGGGGGCGCACGCAGCTGTGCGGCACCCCCGGGGCGCCGAAGGCACCGGTGTGCTTCAACGGCGCGCCGTACCAGCCGGTGCCGGTTGCCGAGGACGTCCCCGCGCGCGTCGCGCTGCAGATCATGGAGCGCAGCGAGGACTTCCCGGGGGTGAGCGCCGAGCTGCAGGCGGTGCGCACCATCCCGGAGCCGTTCGGTGTGCAGGCTGCGCACCTGCTCGGCTACCTCGGACCGGTGACCGACGAGGAGCTCAAGGCCAGCTCGCAGGCGGCTCGCGACGGGCGCACCGAGCTGCAACGCACCGACCGGGTCGGTCGAGCCGGGCTCGAGGCGCAGTACGACACCGCGCTGCGCGGGACGCCAGGGGTCACCACCGTGGGCGTCGACATCCGCGGCCGCGTGACGGGCACGCTCTCGCAGGTCGACCCGGACGCCGGCAACCACCTCGTCACGAGCATCGACGCCAAGGTGCAGGCGGCCACCGAACGCGCGCTGCGCGACGGCATCCGGGCCGCCCGCACGCGCCAGGACCCCGGTGGTCGCGGGCGGCTGAAGGCCGACTCCGGCGCCGCCGTCGTCATGGACGTGCGCACCGGGCAGATCGTCGCGATGGCCTCGTGGCCGTCGTACGACCCGCGCGTGTGGCTCGGCGGCATCACCGACCGCGAGCTCGCGCGCCTGTCGGACGAGAAGGCCGGGACCCCGCTGGTGTCGCGCGCGACGCAGGGGCTGTTCCCGCCGGCGTCGACGTTCAAGGTGGTGTCGCTGCCGGCGGCGGTGCAGCACGGCTTCGACCTGCACGGCACCTACGACTGCGGCAGCTCCTACCAGGTCGGCAACCGGGCCTTCCACAACTACGAGTCGGAGGCGTACGGGCGGATCGACCTGCACAAGGCGATCGTCGTGTCGTGCGACACGATCTTCTACCAGTTCGCCTACAAGACGTGGCTGCGGCTCGGTGGGTCGAAGGCGAAGAGCGACGCGCGCGACCCGTTCGTGAACATGGCGACGGCCTTCGGCCTCGGCAAGCCGACGGGCATCGACCTTCCCGGCGATTCCGCGGGGCGCATCCCCGACCGCGCGTGGAAGCAGTCGTACTGGGAGTCGACCAAGGACTACTACTGCGGCAAGGCCCGCACGGGCTTCCCGGAGGTGGCCGGCAAGGATCCCAGCCGGGCGCGCTTCCTCACCCAGCTGGCCAAGGAGAACTGCGCCGACGGCAACGTCTTCCGCGCTGGCGACGAGGCGAACTTCTCGATCGGGCAGGGCGACGTCAGCGTGACGCCGCTGCAGATGGTGCGCGTCTACGCCGCGATCGCCAACGGCGGCACCCTCTGGACGCCGCACGTCGGCAAGGCGGTCGTCTCGCCGTCCGGCAAGGTCGTGCAGCGCATCGCCCCGCACGCGGCGGCGAAGGTGCCGGTGCGGCCGGACGTCCTGAAGTTCCTGCGCAGCGCGCTGCGCGGTGTCGTGACGTCGGGCACCGGCCGGGGCGCGTTCGCCGGCTTCCCGGTCGCCGTCGCGGGCAAGACGGGCACCGGTGAGGTCTACGGCAAGCAGGCGACGGCGTGGTTCTCGTCGTTCGCCCCGGCGGACCACCCGCAGTACGCGGTGTCGGTGGTGGTGAGCCAGGGCGGCACGGGCGCCTCGACGGCGGCGCCGATCGTGCGCGCCATCTACGCCGCCATCTACGGCGTACGCGGGTCGAAGATCGTGCCGTCAGCCGCGGCCCTGCCGGGCGGGCGGCCTCCCGCGTCGCTGCCCCGCATCCGGCCCGACGGCACGATCGTGACGCCCGAGGGCGTCGTGCCGGCCACCGAGGGCCTGCCCGACCCGCGGGGACGTCGGTGAGCGCCTTCGGCCTGCGCGACGCGCGCACCCGGCGCGCGCGCGAGCACGGGAGCGTGTGGGTGCGTCTTGACTGGGGCCTGCTCGTCGCCGCGCTCGGGTTGTCGCTGATCGGCGCGCTGCTGGTGTGGTCTGCGACGCGGCGCGGGTCCGGCGACGCCGTGCTGGTCAAGCACCTGGTGAACCTCGCGCTCGGGCTGGTGCTCGGCGGCGCCGTCGCCCTCGTCGACTACCGCGGACTGCGGGCGTACTCGCCGGTGCTGTACGTCGCCTCGATCGCCGGCCTGGTCGCCGTGCTGACGCCGCTCGGCTCCACGATCAACGGCTCGCACTCGTGGATCGTGCTGCCGGCTGGCTTCTCGGTGCAGCCGTCGGAGTTCGCGAAGGTCGCGCTCGTCGTGGCGCTGCCGCTGCTGCTCGCGGAGAAGCGCGACGCCGACGACACTCCCCGGCACGTCGACGTCGCGCTCGCGCTGGTGGTCGCGGCGGTGCCGATGGCGCTGGTGCTGCTGCAGCCCGACCTGGGCTCGGTGCTGGTGCTGGCGGCGCTGCTGGTCGGGGTCGTGGCGTCGTCCGGTGCGCCAGCGCGGTGGGTGGTGGGCCTCGTGCTCGTGGGTGCGGTGGGCGTGGGCGTGGCCCTCACGACCGACGTGCTCGACACCTACCAGAAGGACCGGCTGACGGCCTTCGCCGACCCCACGGTCGACCCGCGCGGCATCGGCTACCAGACCCGGCAGGTGCGCATCGCGATCGGCAGCGGTGGCGTCGAGGGGCAGGGGCTGTTCCAGGGCGCGCAGACCCAGGGCGGCTTCGTGCCCTACCAGCAGACCGACTTCGTCTTCTCCGTGGCCGGCGAGGAGCTGGGCTTCATCGGTGCCGGCGGGATCCTGCTGCTGCAGGGGTTCGTGCTCTTCCGCGGGTTGCTCGTCGCCTACCGCGCCGAGGAGCTCTTCGGGCGGCTGGTGGCGGTGGGGGTGGTGTGCTGGTTCACCTTCCAGGTGTTCGAGAACGTCGGCATGAACCTCGGGATCATGCCGGTGACCGGGCTGCCGCTGCCCTTCGTGTCGTACGGCGGGTCGTCGATGTTCGCGTCCTGGCTCGCGATCGGGCTGCTGCAGAACGTGCGTCTCGGCATGTCCGCTCGCTCCGCCTGACCCTCACCGCCGGGCCGGGTGCGGGCCCGGGACGCTCGGTAGGGCACAATGGTGTCGGCAGGTGCGGACGTCGTCCGCCCTGCGGTCGAGTGCAGCGCCCGTCCCGTCTCGGGACGACGCCAGGTCTGCCGCGAGTGATCGCGGGGTTGCCCATGCATCAGCGGCCACCCACGCATCGCTTGTCGAGAGGCTGTCTTCCCTTGTCCCAGAACGCTTCGTCCCCTGCTGCCACCACGTCGTTCGCCGACCTGGGTGTGCGGCCCGAGCTCGTCCGCTCGCTCGCCGAGCGCGGCATCACCGCTCCCTTCCCCATCCAGGCCGCCACGCTGCCGGACTCGCTCGCGGGCCGCGACGTGCTGGGCCGCGGGCGCACCGGCAGCGGCAAGACCGTCGCCTTCGCCCTGCCCACCGTGACGGCGCTGGCCGCGAGCGGTCGCGCGCGCCGTCCCGGACGCCCCCGTGCCCTCGTGCTGCTGCCCACGCGCGAGCTCGCCAACCAGGTCGCCGAGACCCTGACGCCGCTCGCGAAGGTGCTGGGGCTCAAGGTCACCACGGTCTTCGGTGGCGTCAGCCAGAACCCCCAGGTGACCGCGCTGCGTGGCGGTGTCGACGTCCTCGTGGCGTGCCCCGGCCGGCTCGAGGACCTCATCGGCCAGGGTCACGTGCACCTCGACGCCGTCGAGGTCACGGTGCTCGACGAGGCCGACCACATGGCCGACCTCGGCTTCCTGCCCGGCGTCAAGCGGCTGCTCGACAAGACGCCGAAGGGCACGCAGCGCCTGCTGTTCTCGGCGACGCTCGACAACGGCATCGACGTGATCGTCAAGCGCTACCTCAGCAACCCGGTGACGCACTCGGTCGAGCCGCAGAAGGCCGACACGGCGACCATGGAGCACCACGTGCTCGCCGTCGACAAGGCGCACAAGCCCGAGGTCGTGCGCTCGCTCGCCGGTGGGCAGGGCCGCAGCCTGCTGTTCATGCGTACCAAGCACACGGCGAAGAAGCTGGCCAAGCAGCTCACGGCGGCGGGCATCCCCGCGGTCGACCTGCACGGCAACCTCTCGCAGAACGCCCGCGAGCGGAACCTCGCCGCGTTCGGTGACGGCAGCGTCAAGGTGCTGGTGGCCACTGACATCGCGGCGCGCGGAATCCACGTCGACGACGTCAACCTCGTGGTGCACGTGGACCCGCCCGCGGAGCACAAGGCGTACACCCACCGGTCGGGACGGACGGCCCGCGCAGGCGCCAAGGGCGTCGTCGTCACGCTCATGACGCCGGACCAGCACGGCGACGTCCGCACCCTCACGCGGCAGGCCGGCATCAAGCCGCAGCAGGCGGTCGTGACGCCCGGGGACGCGCTGCTGTCCGAGCTCGCGGGGCCGCCGGCGCCGTACGTCGAGCCGCAGGCCGCCCAGCCGGTGACCCAGCCGGCCCGCGCCAAGCAGCCGCCGCGTCAGCGGCAGTCGGGACAGCCGGGACAGTCGGGGCAGGCGCGTCAGTCGGGTCAGTCGGGTCAGGCGGGTCAGCCGCGGCAGGGCGGCCAGGCAGGCCAGGCGCGGCCGGCCGGCTCGGGCCAGGGACGCCGGCGCCGTCGTCCGGCCGCTCGCTGACGGCCGAGGGACACCAGGGCCGTTCGGCCCTTCCCGGTCGCCCGGCAGCGGGCTCAGCGTGAGGGCATGAGCACTCGAGCCCGTACCCGAAGCGAAGCCGCCGAGCAGGCCTGGGCCGCGCTGCCGCACGGTGGCCGCGACGCCGTCCGGCTGCAGGTGCAGTGCGCGCGCAGCCACCACGTCGCCACCGTCTACGACACCGGCGCGGGGCTGGTCTACGCCGCGCCGGTGCGCGACGTCTCGCACGGTGCACGCGACCTGCCCGACGAGCCGAAGGGCGACCAGCATCCGCACCGCTGGTACGACTGGCTGGCCGACGCACCCGGCGCTGCCGCTGACGACGCGCTGCCCGCCTGGTGCGACTGCGGGCCGCGCACCCTGTCTCGGCGCGCGGTGCGGCACTGGCTGGACGCCGGCGAGCACCGCGTCGTCGTCGACTGACCGAGTCGCGGCAGGATCAGGTCGGCGGGATCAGGTCGGCGGGATCAGGGGGCGGCGGCCTCGGGTGCGCCGGCGCGGCGGCGGGTGCGCAGCAGTCGCCGGGCCGGCACCTCGACGATGCGGTGCATCGCCACGGCGGCCAGGCCCAGCAGTCCCGCGTACGTGGCCAGCACGAGGGTGCGCTGCGGCCAGCCGGACTGGTCGTACAGGTGCACCGGCAGCAGCGCGTGCAGCGACGGCGCCAGCAGCACGTGCGTCATGTACAGGCTGTACGACACCTCGCCCCAGAACACGAACGGCCGGCTCGACAGCACGCGGGCCAGCGGGCCGGCGTCGAGCGCGAGGCAGAGCACCAGCAGCCCCAGCGCCGGTGCGAGCCAGTAGCCGTGTCGCGCCGCCGGCACCAGCAGCACCACGAGCGTCACCGCGGCGGCCAGCGGCAGGGTGAGTCGGCCGAGCCAGCGCGGTCGGGAGCGGTAGACGCGCCACATGAGCAGGCCGGCGCCGAACTCCGTCGCCAGGCGCAGCATGCCGGCGTGCGGGACGTTGCCGTTCGGCAGCGCCCACAGCGCGAAGATGGTGAGCATCACGGCGTACAGGCCTGTCGCGAGCAGCGCGACCGCCGCCCGACGCCGGAGCCGCGCGAGCGCCACGAACAGCACTGGCGCCGCCAGGTACGCCGCCCACTCGGCGCTGATCGACCAGGCGGGGGCGTTGAAGCTCGGCCGGTCGTTCCACCACGCGTGCGTCAGCGTGAGGTTCTCGACGTAGGCGCTCACGGTGCGCCGGTGGCCGCCTGCGGTGACGCCGAGAGTGCCGATCAGCGCGGCCTGCAGCAGGTCCAGGTTCAGCGTCACGACGTGCACCGGCCAGACCCGAGCGAGCCGGTTGCGCAGGAACCCGCGCGTGGCCCGCGCGTCCCAGTGGCCCATCGACTCGGCGTAGTTGTACGCGAGGACGAAGCCGCTGAGGGCGAAGAAGACGTCGACGCCGAGGTAGCCGGCGTCCATGATCGGAGCGAGCGGTCGCAGGGACGGCGCGAGCGCCAGCACGTCGGAGCGGTAGTGGAACAGCACGACCCACACGGCGGCGACCGCTCGCAGGCCGGTGAGGGCGGTGATGAGCGGACGGCGAGGCGCGACGTCGGGGCGGCCGGACGTCGGCACGCCCGGCCGCGCCTCGAGCTGCGCGCTCATGCGGCTCCTCGGGGAGCGGACGACGACGCCGGCCGGGACCGGCAAAGCGGACGTCCCACCGTAACCGCACCCGCCGCCTCTCGGCACGTCGGCGTCCAGCGCGCGGGAGAGCAAGGCGGCGGCCCCGGGTTACCCTGAGGAGTTGTTCCAGCCGCACCCGGAGGGTCTTCCGCATGCCTGTCGAGTCCGTCTTCCCTGCGCTCGAGCCCCTGCTCGCGCAGGTGAGCAAGCCCATCCAGTACGTCGGGGGCGAGCTCAACTCGACGGTCAAGGACTGGGACGCCGTCGCCGTCCGCTGGGCGCTCATGTACCCCGACGCCTACGAGGTCGGTGTGCCCAACCAGGGCACGATGATCCTGTACGAGGTGATCAACGAGCGCGACGACGCCCTCGCCGAGCGCACCTACTCGGTGTGGCCCGACCTCGAGGCGCTCATGCGCACGCACGGCGTGCCGCAGTTCACCGTCGACGCGCACCGCCCGGTCGCCGCTTTCGACGTGCTCGGCGTGTCGTTCTCGACCGAGCTCGGCTACACGAACCTGCTCACGGCCCTCGACCTCGCCGGCGTCCCGCTGCACGCTGCTGAGCGCACCGACGAGCACCCGATCGTGCTGGCCGGCGGCCACGCGGCGTTCAACCCCGAGCCCATCTCGATGTTCATCGACGCGGCGGTGATCGGGGACGGCGAGGAGGCCGTGCTCGCGATCACCGACGTCATCCGCGACTTCAAGGCCGAGGGCAGCCCGGGCGGCCGTGAGGAGCTGCTGCTGCGTCTCGCCCGGTCGGGCGGCGTCTACGTGCCGGCGTTCTACGACGTCGACTACCTGCCCGACGGGCGGATCAAGCGCGTGGCGCCCAACCGTCCCGGCGTGCCGTGGCGGGTCAGCAAGCACACCGTGATGGACCTCGACCAGTGGCCGTACCCCAAGCAGCCGCTGGTGCCGCTCGCCGAGAGCGTGCACGAGCGGATGAGCGTCGAGATCTTCCGTGGCTGCACCCGTGGCTGCCGCTTCTGCCAGGCCGGCATGATCACGCGCCCGGTGCGCGAGCGCAGCATCCAGGGGATCGGCCAGATGGTCGAGAAGGGCCTGGCCGCAACGGGTTTCGAGGAGGTCGGGCTGCTCTCGCTGTCGAGCGCCGACCACAGCGAGATCGCCGACGTCACCAAGCAGCTCGCCGACCGCTACGAGGGCACCAACACCGGCCTGTCGCTGCCCTCCACGCGCGTCGACGCCTTCAACATCGACCTCGCGAACGAGCTGAGCCGGGGCGGGCGCCGCTCGGGCCTGACCTTCGCGCCCGAGGGCGGCAGCGCGCGCCTGCGCCGGGTCATCAACAAGATGGTCAGCGAGGACGACCTGATCCGCACCGTCGCGGCGGCCTACGCCAACGGCTGGCGCCAGGTGAAGCTGTACTTCATGTGCGGCCTGCCCACCGAGACCGACGACGACGTGCTGCAGATCGCCGACATGGCCGCCAACGTCATCAAGGCCGGGCGCGAGGCGAGCGGCCAGCGCGACATCCGCTGCACGGTGAGCATCGGCGGATTCGTGCCCAAGCCGCACACGCCGTTCCAGTGGGCGGCGCAGCTGGACGCCGAGACCACCGACTCCCGCCTGGCCAAGCTGCGCGACGCCGTCCGGGCCAACAAGCAGTACGGGCGCTCGATCGGCTTCCGCTACCACGACGGCAAGCCAGGCATCGTCGAGGGACTGCTCTCGCGCGGAGACCGCCGGGTCGGCCGCGTCATCGAGGCCGTGTGGCGCGACGGTGGTCGCTTCGACGGCTGGAGCGAGCACTTCTCCTACGACCGCTGGATGGCGAGCGCCGAGGCCGCGCTGGCCGACGAGCCGGTGGACGTCGCCTGGTACACCACCCGCGAGCGCGAGTTCAGCGAGGTGCTGCCCTGGGACCACCTCGACTCCGGTCTCGACAAGGACTGGCTGTGGGAGGACTGGCAGGACGCGCTGTCGGAGGTCGAGGTCGACGACTGCCGCTGGACGCCCTGCTTCGACTGCGGCGTCTGCCCTCAGCTGGGCACCGAGATCCAGATCGGGCCCACCGGCAAGACGATGCTGCCGCTCACCGTCGCCGGCCGCTGACGTGCCCCGCACCCCGGACGGTCCGCCCCCGCCGCCCGTCGTCCAGCGGCTGCGCCTGCGCTACGCCAAGCGCGGCCGGCTGCGCTTCAGCAGCCACCGCGACTTCCAGCGCGCGCTCGAGCGGGCGCTGCGCCGCGCCGACGTCCCCATGGCGTACTCGGCGGGGTTCCACCCCCACCCCAAGATCTCGTTCGCGAACGCCGCGCCCACGGGCACGGCCAGCGAGGCCGAGTACGTCGAGCTGGCCCTGGCCGAGCGCCGTGACCCCGACGCGGTGCGCGCGGCGCTCGACGACAGCCTGCCCGATGGCCTCGACGTGCTGCAGGTGGTGGACGCCGACGCCGGGGCGCTCGCCGACCGCCTGGAGGCCAGCGAGTGGCTGGTGGTGCTGCCCGGCGCCGACCCCGCCGCGGTGGGTGAGGCCGTGGCGGCGTTCCTGGCCGGCGAGGTCGTCGAGGTCGAGCGCCTCACCAAGAACGGGCCGCGTGCCCTGGACGCGCGCGCGCCGGTCGAGTCGCTCGCCGTCGAGGACGGCGATCCGCAGGGGCCGACGCTGCGGCTGGTCTGCCGCCACGTCACCCCCACCGTGCGCCCGCAGGAGGTGCTCGAGGCGCTGCGTCTGACGACCGGCTTCACCCCGCCGCGCCCGGCTCAGGCCACGCGTCTGCGGCAGGGGCCGCTGCGGGACGGCGTGGTCGGCGACCCCCTGGCCTGACCGCGGCCGGCGTCCATGGCGTGGCGCGCGCCGGGTGCGATCCGTCAGGTATGCGATACTGCGGGTGGTCGAGCTGCACACCACACCTGCAGCTCGCCCCGACGACGTACCTGCCGCGCCCGCGCGGTGGCCGACCTCGGCGAAGCCGTCACCATCCCAGGTGACGCCGCCCGCCAGGGTCGCCGCCCGCAGCGCGACACGGCACCGGCCCGCTGGCGCCGTCGCGTACGACGCCGACGTCCGATGGCCCACGCGCTGCGCGCGACACCATCGAACGCAACGACACGACTTCCGTCGCCCTCGCAACCGCGGGGACGACGACGCAACCCGCTCCGTGCGGCGCTGGCAGGGTGTGGACGGCGCCCGGAGCCGACGGGAGCACACCCCCGATGACCGACATCACCCCCGAGGCAGGCCAGAGCGAGGGCACGCCGGCGGACGCCGTCACGCCCGCTGGGTCCGACGCCGCCGCACCGGCCAAGAAGGCCGCGCGCAAGCGTGCACCGCGCAAGAAGGCGGCCGCGACGCGGACCCCAGCCGACGCGCCCGACGCGGCCGGAGCGCCCGACGCGACCGCCACAGAGCCTGCCGCCGACGCCGCGCCCGAGCTCGCCGAGAACGACGCACCGGCCGCACCGGCCAAGAAGGCCGCCCGCAAGCGTGCCCCCCGCAAGAAGGCCGCTGCGCCCCAGGCCGAGCAGCTGGACCTCGAGGCGGCCGCCTCCGTCGCCGTCGCCGACACCGCGGGGCAGGCCCCGGCGACCGAGGCGACCGAGGAAACCGAGGCGATTGAGGCGGCCGAGGAAACCGACGAGACGGCCGACGAGACGGCTGACGAGACGGCCCGCCCGGGCGTGGCGGTCGTCTTCCAGGCCCCCGAGCCGGTGAAGGCGCCGCGCCGCCGCCGTCGGGCCCAGGCCCCCGAGGGGCCGCCGGCGCACGAGCAGGCACCGGCGGATGCCGAGACCCAGCCCAGCGCCAGCGCGCCGGCCGAGACAAGCGCCCAGACGAGCGCCGAGACGAGCGCCGAGCCGACCGCTGAGCCGGCGACCGATCAGCCCTCCGGTGAGGAGACCGGCGAGGGCAGCGAAGGCGGGCGCAAGCGCCGCCGCCGCGGAGGTCGTGGGCGCAAGGGTCGAGGCGGCGAGGAGTCAGCCGAGCAGAGCGCAGACGACACGACCGGCGGCCAGGGTGCCGCGAAGGCTGACACGGCCGAGAAGGCCGAGAAGGCCGACGAGGAGTCGGCGTCGAAGGGCGAGCAGGCCGAGGCCGAGGACGAGGGCGGTTCGGCGTCCAGCCGCCGTCGCCGCCGTCGTCGCCGTCGCGCCGGCTCGGGCGACGACACCCACGAGGACGAGCCCGGCACGGTCACCAAGGTGCGCCAGCCGCGCAAGGCTGAGGACGAGGTGGCCTCGGTCAAGGGCTCGACGCGCCTGGAGGCCAAGAAGCAGCGCCGCCGCGACGGCCGCGAGGCCGGCCGCCGCAAGCCGGTGATCACCGAGGCCGAGTTCCTCGCCCGCCGTGAGGCCGTCGAGCGCACGATGATCGTGCGCGAGCGCGAGGGCCGCACCCAGATCGCCGTGCTCGAGGACGACGTGCTCGTGGAGCACTACGTCGCCAACGAGACCAACGCCTCGATGATCGGCAACGTCTACCTCGGTCGCGTCCAGAACGTGCTGCCGAGTATGGAGGCCGCGTTCATCGACATCGGCAAGGGCCGCAACGCGGTCCTGTACGCCGGTGAGGTGAACTGGGACGCCGCCGGCCTCGAGGGGCAGCCACGGCGCATCGAGGCGGCGCTGAAGTCCGGTGACCAGGTGCTCGTGCAGGTCACGAAGGACCCGATGGGTCACAAGGGCGCCCGGCTCACGAGCCAGATCTCGCTGCCGGGCCGCTACCTGGTCTACGTGCCGAACGGTTCGATGACCGGCATCTCGCGCAAGCTGCCCGACACCGAGCGGTCGCGGCTGAAGAAGATCCTCAAGGCCGTCGTCCCCGAGCACGCCGGCGTCATCGTGCGCACGGCCGCCGAGGGCGCGAGCGAGGAGGAGCTGCAGCGCGACGTCGAGCGCCTCACCGCGCAGTGGGCCGACATCGAGAAGAAGTCCTCGTCGTCGTCCGGCGGCTCCGCGCCGAAGCTGCTGCACGGCGAGCCCGACCTCACCGTGCGGGTGATCCGCGACGTGTTCAACGAGGACTTCAAGAGCCTCGTGGTGAGCGGGCGCAGCGCCTGGGACGTGGTGCAGCCTTACCTCGCGTCCGTGGCACCCGATCTCGCCGAGCGCGCCTCGCGCTGGACGGCGGAGGGCGACGTCTTCGCCGCGCACCGGGTCGACGAGCAGCTGGCCAAGGCCATGGACCGCAAGGTCTGGCTGCCCAGCGGGGGCTCGCTGGTGATCGACCGCACCGAGGCGATGACGGTCGTCGACGTCAACACCGGCAAGTTCACCGGCAGCGGGGGCAACCTCGAGGAGACGGTGACCCGCAACAACCTCGAGGCCGCCGAGGAGATCGTTCGCCAGCTCCGGCTGCGCGACATCGGCGGCATCATCGTCGTCGACTTCATCGACATGGTGCTCGAGACCAACCGCGACCTCGTGCTGCGCCGGCTGCTGGAGTGCCTCGGGCGCGACCGCACCAAGCACCAGGTGGCCGAGGTGACCTCGCTGGGACTGGTGCAGATGACGCGCAAGCGCGTCGGCCAGGGCCTGCTCGAGGTGTTCAGCGAGCCGTGCGAGCACTGCAACGGCCGCGGCATCGTGGTCCACGCCGAGCCGGTGCAGGCCAGGGGCAACGGCGGGGGCAACAGCGGGGGCAACAGCGGCGGCAACAGCGGGGGCAACAGCGGCGGGAAGGCCGAGTCGAAGAGCGATGGCGGCTCGAGCGGCTCCGGCCGGTCGCGCCGCGGTCGGGGCAAGAGCAGCGAGCCGGCGGAGCCGGCGGCCGCCGCGCCGCCGCGCCAGCCGATCCCGGCCGGCCTGGTCGCCTCTCTGGCCCACCACCACGACGAGCACCACGAGCACGCCGGCGCGGTGCACGAGCACGCTGAGGCTGAGCAGGTCGAGGCCCAGCACGCTGTGGCCGAGCAGGTCGAGGCCCAGCACGCGGTGGCCGAGCAGGCTCCCACGGGCCAGCCCGCAGAGCCCGAGCAGACCGCAGAGCCCGAGCAGCAGCCCGAGAAGCCGGCCCGCCGGCGTCGCCGGGCGTCCGCACCCGCCGGTCCGCCGACCGCCGCCTCCTGAGGGCGGCGGCCGGCCCGGCGCTCAGTAGCCGGCGATCGGCCGCGGGGCGTACGGCGCGGCCAACCGCGCCAGCTCGTCGTCGCTGAGCCGCAGGTCGACGGCGGCGACGGCGTCGGCGAGGTGCTGGGCCTTGGTGGCGCCGACGATCGGCGCCGTGACGACCGGCTGCTGCAGCAGCCAGGCCAGGGCCACCTGCGCCTGGCTCACGCCGCGCTCGCCCGCCACGGCCGCGACCTGCTCGACGATGGCGCGGTCCTGCTCGCCGTAGAGGGTCTTGCCGAACTCGTCGGTGCGGCTGCGGGCGGTGGCGGTGTCCCACGGGCGGGTGAGCAGCCCGCGGGCGAGCGGGCTCCAGGGGATCACGCCGACGCCCTGGTCGGCGCACAGCGGCAGCATCTCGCGCTCCTCCTCGCGGTAGACGAGGTTGTAGTGCGGTTGCATGCTCACGAACGGCGTCCAGCCCTCGCGCTCGGCGACGTGCTGGGCCTTGGCGAACTGCCACGCTGCCATCGACGAGGCGCCGAGGTAGCGAGCCTTGCCCGCTCGCACGACGTCGTGCAGCGCCTCCATCGTCTCCTCGATCGGCGTGTGGGCGTCCCACCGGTGGATCTGGTAGAGGTCGACGTAGTCGGTGCCGAGGCGGCGCAGGCTGTGGTCGATCTCGGTGAGGATCGCCTTGCGGGACAGGCCGGCGCCGTTCGGCCCGGGGCGCATGCGCCCGTGCACCTTGGTGGCGATGACGACGTCGTCGCGGTCGGCCATCTCGGCGAGGGCGCGGCCGACGATCTGCTCGCTCGTGCCCGCTGAGTACACGTTGGCGGTGTCGAAGAACGTGATGCCCGCCTCGAGCGCCTGCCGGATGAAGGGACGCGACGTCTCCTCGTCGAGCGTCCACTCGTGGTTGCCGGCGTGCGGGTCGCCGTAGCTCATGCAGCCGAGCGCGATGCGCGAGACCTGCAGTCCGGTGCGACCGAGCGGGACGTACTCCACGGGCTACCTCCGAGCACTGGCGCACCCGGGTGGTGCGCGACCCGTCCAGGCTGCCACCCAGCGCCGACACCCGCCGTCCGAGCCCCCCACCGTGCACTTCGGGTCCGAAGTGCACGNNNCGACGACGCGAGCGCCGACCAGCGCTGCGGGATGCGTCCGGCCAGGCGCGCCAGCCGCCCGGCGTGCACCGCGGCTGCCATGGCGGCCGCCATGCGGACGGGGTCCTGGGCCCGTGTCACGGCCGACGCGACGAGCACCGCGTCGCACCCCAGCTCCATGGCGCGGGCCGCGTCGCTGGCCGTCCCGATGCCGGCGTCCAGCACCACGGGCACCTGCGCCTGCTCGGCGATGAGCGCGATGTGGTGCGGGTTGAGCACGCCGAGCCCGGAGCCGATGGGCGCGCCACCCGGCATCACGGCCGCCACGCCGACGTCCTGCAAACGCGCGGCGAGCACAGGGTCGTCGGTGGTGTAGGCCAGGACGACGAACCCGGCCGCGACGAGCCGCTCGGCGCCGTCGAGCAGCTCGACCGGGTCGGGCAGCTGCAGCCGGTCGTCGGCCACGATCTCGAGCTTGACCCAGTCGGTGCCGACGAGCTCTCGGCCCAGCTCGGCCGTCAGGAGCGCCTCGGCCGCGGTGCGGCAGCCGGCCGTGTTCGGCACCACGTGCAGCCCGCGAGCCCGCGCCACGTCGAGCACCGAGCGCGCGCCCGTTCCCCCCGAGGCACCCGTCGGCACGCGCCGGATCGCCACGGTCGTGAGCTCGGTGCCTGACGCCGCCAGCGCCTCGTCGAGCACCTCCAGGCTCGGGGCGCCGCCGGTGCCCAGCACCAGTCGCGAGGTGAGGGGGCGCCCGGCGATGGTCAGGACGTCGCCCGGCGTCGGCTCAGCCACCCTGCACCGCCGTGACGATCTCGACGACGTCGCCGGCGCGCACCGTCGTGACCGGCCAGGCGCTGCGCGCTACGACCGACGCGTTGAGCGCCACGGCGATGCCCGCCGGGTCGGTGCCCGCGCTGCGGACGACGTCGGCCAGCGCGGCGCCGGCCCCGACGGGCACCGGGTGGCCGTTCACGGTGACGGTGCCGTCAGGTGATGGTCGGTCGGTCATGCGTGGGCCTCCTGGAGGGTGAAACGGCGTGGACCGAGCTGTTGCCACAGCGCCGACGGCGGATGGCCCGCGACCTGTCTGGCCACCTCTTCCCCGGTGACGCCGCTGAGCAGGATCCCGTTGCGGTAGTGGCCGGTGGCGACGAACAGCCCGGGCACCGCCGACCAGCCGACGACCGGCGCGTTGTCGGGAGTCCCTGGGCGCAGCCCGGTCGACACCTCCGCGAGCGCCAGCTCGTCGACGATCGGCAGCACCTCGTGGGCGTCGCGCAGCAGGCCGCGCACCGCGGCGACGACCACCGTGTCGTCGAGGCCCTGGTGCTCGACGGTGGCGCCCACGACGAGCTCGCCGTCGGCGCGGGGCACGAGGTAGACCTCGCGGCCGTGCACGAGCGCCCGCACGGTGTGGGTGAGGGCCGGCGGTCCGTGACGGCCGGGCTGGGGGCGTAGCCGCAGCACGTGGCCCTTCACCGGCACCACGGGTGGCAGGGCGTGCTCGGGCACGCCGTCGACGACACTGCTGCGCGCCCCTGCGGCCAGCACCACGACGTCGGCGCGCACCTCGTCGACTCCCACGGCCACCCCGACCGCCCGCCCCGCGTCGACCTGCAGCCGTGCCGGGCCGCCAGTCAGCATCTCGGCGCCCGCCGCGCGAGCCTGGGCGCGTAGCGCGGCGCGCACGGCGCGGTTGTCGACCGACAGGTCGTCGGCGGCCAGCAGCGCGCCGCCCACCGACGCCGCGAGGAAGGGCTCGCGCTCGCGGGTGTCGCGCCGCGTGAGCTGCTCGGTGCGCAGTCCGAGACCGTCGCGGTAGGTGGTGAGACGAGCCAGCTCCGCGCGGTCGTCGGCGGTGAGCCCGACGCTGAGCGTGCCCTCGTGCCGCACCGGGACGACCTCGCTGCCGCCGAGCTCGTCGACGTACGACGGGTAGGTGGCGACCGCGTGACAGGCCAGTCGCAGCAAGGGCTCCTCGCCGAACGCGGCCTCGGTGACCGGGGCGAGCATGCCCGCCGCCACGTCGCTGGCCGCGGGGCCGCCGTCGTCGACCACCGTCACCTCGGCTCCCTGCTGGGCGAGCCGCCAGGCGCACGACAGGCCGATGACGCCGGCACCGATGACGACGACGTCCACGGCGGTAGCTCCCTTCGCCGGCATGACCCGGAGCAGGTTCGACGGTCGGTGCGGGCGCACCCTCTCAGCCCGTGCGGGCTCCCGTGCTTCGAGGCCGACCCTAGCGCCTGGTTGGATCGGCGCGTGACCCGCACCGAGACCGAACCCAGGCCGCGCACCGCTCGATCGCGTCGACTCGACGCGGCGAGGCTCTACCTGTGCACCGACGCCCGACGCGAGCGCGGCGACCTCGAGCCGTTCCTCGACGCCGTCCTCGGCGCCGGCGTCGACGTCGTGCAGCTGCGCGAGAAGCACCTGGAGGCCGCCGAGGAGCTCGACCTGCTGGCGACCTTCGCGGCGGCCTGCCGGCGCCACGGTGCGTTGCTCGCGGTCAACGACCGCGCCGACCTGGCGGTGACCGCGGGCGCCGACGTCCTGCACGTCGGGCAGCGCGACCTCACGCCGGCGCAGGCGCGCGCGGTGGTCGGGCCGGACGTGATCATCGGTCGCAGCACGCACGACCCTCAGCAGGCCGCGCAGGCCGCCGACGACCACGACGTCGACTACTTCTGCACCGGGCCGGTCTGGACCACGCCCACCAAGCCGGGGCGGGCGGCGACCGGGCTCGACCTGCCGCGAGCCGCGGCGGCCGCCGAGCCGGCGAAGCCGTGGTTCGCCATCGGCGGCATCGACGAGCGGCGGCTGCCGGAGGTGCTGGCGGCGGGCGCGCGGCGGGTCGTCGTCGTCCGCGCTGTGACGCAGGCGGTCGACCCGGCTGCGGCCGTCCGCGCGCTGCGGGCGCACCTGACCCCCTGAGGGTCGCGGTCGCGACCCTCGCTACGGTGGCTGGCAGTGACACGGGGTGCTCCGTCGCGGAGCTGAGATGAGACCCGTCGAACCTGATCTAGCTAGGACTAGCGAAGGGATCGTCACGCGATGACGCGTACTGCCACACCCACCCGACCCGTCAGCGTGCTGGCCGTTGCCGGCAGCGACCCCAGCGGGGGAGCGGGCATCCAAGCCGACCTGAAAACCGTTGCCGCGCATGGCGGTTACGGCATGAGCGCCATCACGGCACTCACCGCGCAGAACACCCAGGGCGTGCGTGCCGTGCACGTTCCCCCGGCGAGCTTCCTGCGCGAGCAGCTCGACGCGCTGTCCGACGACGTGCGCATCGACGCGGTGAAGATCGGCATGCTGGGCACCGCCGAGGTCGTCGACGTGGTGGCCGACTGGCTCGCGCGCCAGGCCCCGCGGTACGTCGTCCTCGACCCCGTGATGGTCTCGCAGTCCGGTCACCGGCTGCTGCCCGCGGACGCCGTCAGCGCGCTGCGCGACCGGCTGCTCGAGTGCGCCGACGTCGTGACGCCCAACCTGCCCGAGCTGGCCGACCTGCTCAGGTGCGCCGAGGCGACGTGCTGGCAGGACGCGCTGACCCAGGGCCGTGAGCTGGCCCGCCGCCACCAGGTGCACGTGCTGGTGAAGGGCGGCCACCTCGGTGGCCCGCTCAGCCCCGACGCCCTCGTGGACGCCGACGGCACGGTGCACGAGCTGCGCGGCCACCGGGTCGCCACGCCGCACACGCACGGCACCGGGTGCACGCTGTCGACCGCGGTGGCGACCCTGCGGCCCAGCCGCCCGAGCTGGTACGAAGCCGTGCGTGACGCCAAGGCGTGGCTGGCCGGCGCGATCGAGGCCGGTGCGGGACTCGAGATCGGGCAGGGCGCCGGGCCGGTCGACCACCTGCACGACACCGTGCCGTCGTCCGGGCGGTCCTTCACGACGCAGGCGTGGGACGCCACCGCCGCGGTGCGCGCCGCGATCGACGACCTGCCGTTCGTGCAGGCGCTGGCCGACGGCACGCTGCCCGAGCCGGTGTTCGCCGAGTACCTGCGCCAGGACGGGCTCTACCTGCAGCAGTACGCCCGGGCCCTGGCGACGCTGGCCGCGCTCGCCCCGGACGCTGACCAGCAGCTGTGGTGGGCGCAGTCGGCCCAGCAGGCCCTCGCCGTCGAGCGCCAGCTGCACGAGTCCTGGGTCGACGTGCCGGACGCCGACCCGGCCCTCGACGTGCCGGCGGCCTCGGCCGCCTGCACCGCCTACACCTCCTACCTGCTCGCCGTGGCCCAGCGCGGCGACTACGCCGAGCTGCTCGCCGCCGTCCTGCCGTGCTTCTGGGTGTACGCCGACGTGGGGGAGCGGCTGCTCGAGCGCACGCGCGACCAGCCCGACCACCCCTACCGGCGCTGGATCGACCAGTACGGCGACACCGCCTTCGCCGCTCGCACGATCGAGGCGCGCGAGATGGCCGACCGGGCGGCGGCGTGCTCGGGCCCGGCCACCCGCGCGCGTATGCTGGAGGCGTTCGGGACGGCCACGCGCTACGAGTGGATGTTCTGGGACGCCCCCTGGCAGGGGGTGCACTGGCCGGTTTGACCCGGCCCCGCGCCCCTGCGGTACCCTGATGAGTCGGTGCGCTCCGCGCGCGCCTCCCTGTGCTCGCCTCTCGTGCGGCTTCGCCGCTGGTGGCGCGCGCCTGGGCCCTTAACGAACGTCGAGAGAAGTGAGCTTCACGTGTACGCGATCGTCCGCGCTGGCGGCCGTCAGGAGAAGGTGTCCGTCGGCGACGTCCTGGTCATCGACAAGGTCGAGGGCAAGGCGGGTGACACCCTCGAGCTGGCGCCCCTGCTGCTCGTCGACGGCGACACCGTGACCAGCGACGCCGCGAAGCTCGCCAAGGTCAAGGTCACCGCCGAGCTCGTCTCCCCGGAGAAGGGCCCCAAGATCACGATCATGAAGTTCAAGAACAAGACCGGTTACCGCAAGCGTCAGGGTCACCGTCAGCACCTCACCCGCGTCAAGGTCACCGGCATCGAGGCCTGAGCCTCCGCTCCGGCTCACTCCCAGGCCCTCCGTCCCCACAAGGCAGGCACTCTCATGGCACACAAGAAGGGCGCGTCGTCCACGCGCAACGGTCGCGACTCCAACGCCCAGCGCCTCGGCGTGAAGCGCTACGGCGGCCAGGTCGTCGGCGCGGGCGAGATCATCGTGCGTCAGCGCGGCACCCACTTCCACCCCGGTGTCGGTGTGGGCCGCGGCGGCGACGACACGCTGTTCGCACTGGTCGAGGGTGCGGTCACCTTCGGCACGAAGCGCGGTCGCAAGACCGTCAGCATCGTCCCGCAGGCCTGAGCGGCCCGCAGCAGACTGAACCTCGTCGAGGGGGTGGGCCGGTCACGGCCCACCCCCTCGACTCGTGTCCAGCCCCCACCGACTCCACCTGAAGGAGGTCACCGTGACGTCGTTCATCGACCACGTCGTTCTGCACGTCGCCGCTGGTGACGGTGGCAACGGCTGCGCCTCGATCCACCGCGAGAAGTTCAAGCCGCTCGGCGGCCCGGACGGCGGCAACGGCGGTCGCGGCGGCGACGTCGTGCTCGTCGTCGACCCCAACACCACCACGCTGCTCGACTACCACCACAGCCCGCACCGCAAGGCCAGCAGCGGCAAGGCCGGTCAGGGCTCGAACCGCGACGGCGCGGACGGCCAGGACGTCGTGCTCCCCGTGCCCGACGGCACCGTGGTGAAGTCCGCGGACGGCGAGGTGCTGGCCGACCTCGTGGGCGCCGGCACCCGCTTCGTGCTGGCGCGCGGCGGACGGGGTGGCCTCGGCAACGCGGCGCTGGCCTCGGCTCGGCGCAAGGCGCCGGGCTTCGCGCTGCTGGGTGAGCCCGGCGACGCCGGCGACATCGTCCTCGAGCTGAAGTCGCTCGCCGACGTCGCGCTCGTCGGCTACCCCAGCGCCGGCAAGTCGAGCCTGGTCGCAGCCATGTCGGCGGCGCGCCCCAAGATCGCCGACTACCCGTTCACCACGCTCGTGCCCAACCTCGGCGTCGTGCAGGCCGGTGACGTGCGGTTCACCATGGCCGACGTCCCCGGTCTGATCCCCGGTGCCAGCGAGGGCAAGGGGCTGGGCCTGGAGTTCCTGCGCCACGTCGAGCGGTGCTCGGTGCTCGTGCACGTCGTCGACTGCGCCACGCTGGAACCGGATCGTGACCCGCTCAGCGACCTCGACGTCATAGAAGCCGAGCTCGCGGCGTACACGGTCGACGAGACGCTGGGTGGGCGCCCGCTCACCGAGCGCCCGCGCGTCGTGGTGCTCAACAAGGCCGACGTGCCGGACGCCGTCGAGCTGGCCGAGATGGTGCGGCCCGACCTCGAGGCGCGCGGCCTGACGGTGCACGTCGTGAGCGCTGCGACCCACCAGGGGCTGCGCGAGCTGGGCTTCACGCTGGCCGGGCTGGTGGCCGCTGCGCGCGCCGAGCGGTCGATCGACGTCGCGCCGCGGGTGGTGCTGCGCCCCAAGGCGGTCGACGACACCGGGTTCGAGGTGGTCACCGAGGCCGGCGACGACGGCCCGCGGTTCCGCATCGTCGGCGAGCGCCCGCTGCGCTGGGTGCGCCAGACCGACTTCGCCAACGAGGAGGCCGTGGGCTACCTCGCCGACCGCCTCGCCCGCCTGGGCATCGAGGACGCGCTGTTCAAGGCCGGTGCGACGCCGGGCGCCGAGGTCGTGATCGGGCCGGGCGACGACGCGGTCGTCTTCGACTGGGAGCCCACCATGACCGCCGGCGCCGAGCTGCTCGCCGGGCCGCGCGGCACCGACCTGCGCCTCGGCACCGAGGACTCGCGTCCGACGCGCCAGGCCAAGCGCGAGGCCTTCGAGCGGCGCCGTTCGGCGCGTGACGCCGCCCGCGACGAGATCGCCGCCGAGCGGGCCGCCGGACGCTGGACCGACCCCGACGGCATCGACCACAGCGACGACCACTCCGGCGACCACAGCGACGACCACCCCGGCGACGGCTCCGAGCACTAGGCCCGACCCCGTGACCCCGCCTGCGCACCTGACGCGACGCGCCGACCTCGCGCGGGCTCAGCGCGTCGTGGTGAAGATCGGGTCGAGCTCGCTCACCACCTCCGACGGCCGGGTCGACGACGCGCGGGTGACGGCGCTGACGAGCGTGCTGGCGGCCCGCCGGGCGGCGGGCCTCGAGGTCGTGCTGGTGTCGTCAGGTGCCATCGCGGCGGGGCTGGAGCCGCTCGGCCTGCCCCGCAGGCCGCGCGACCTCGCCACGCAGCAGGCGGCGGCGAGCGTGGGCCAGGGCCTGCTCGTCGCGCGCTATGCCACGGCGTTCGCCGCGCACGGCCTCGGGGTGGGTCAGGTCCTGCTCACGGCCGAGGACGTCATCCGCCGCAGCCACTACGCCAACGCCCAGCGCACCCTCTACCGGCTGCTGCAGCTCGGCGTCGTGCCCGTCGTCAACGAGAACGACACCGTGGCCACCGACGAGATCCGGTTCGGCGACAACGACCGGCTCGCGGCGCTCGTCGCGCACCTCGTGCACGCCGACGCCCTGGTGCTGCTCACCGACGTCGACGCGTTGTACGACCGCGCGCCGAGCAGGCCCGGTGCCCAGCGCGTGGCCAGCGTGAGCCGGCCCGACGACCTCGACGGCATCGCGCTCGGGTCGTCCGGCAGCCGCGTCGGCACCGGTGGCATGGTCACCAAGGTCGAGGCGGCCGCCATCGCCACGACCGCCGGGATCGCGACGCTGCTCACCAGCGCCGAGCAGGCGGCAGACGCGCTGGCCGGTGCCGACGTCGGCACGTGGTTCGCGCCCACGGGCTCGCGGCGGGCCAGCCGCTTGCTCTGGCTGGCCCACGCCACCCGGCCGCGAGGTCAGCTCACCCTGGACGCCGGCGCCGTCGCGGCGGTGGTCGAGCGGCGCCTGTCGCTGCTGCCGGCCGGGGTCAGCGCCGTCACCGGGGAGTTCGCGGCAGGAGATCCGGTCGACCTGTGTGACGAAAACGGCCACGCCGTGGCCCGCGGACTGGTCAACTATGCAAGTGCAGAGCTCCCCGGTCTCCTGGGCCGTTCGACCCGAGAGCTGGCTCGTGAGCTCGGACCCGCGTACGAGCGCGAGGTCGTCCACCGCGACGACCTGGTGCTGCTGCGCTGACGCTGGAAGGAAGTGGCGGTGAAGGGCCTCGAGCAGGCGCCGGAGTCGGCGATGCCGCTGTGGCACGTGACCTTGACGGTCGCCGGCGAGCCGGTGCCGGCAGCGCAGCTACGGGACGCGCTCGAGCAGCTGGTGCACGAGCGGCCGTTTATGCTCGCCGTCCGCTACGCCGACGACCGCGCCGAGCTGCGGTACTGGGACGAGGCCGAGGACGTCGACGACGCGGCCGCCATGGCGCTGCGCATCTGGGCCGAGCACCGCGCGAGCTGCGGCCTGCCGCCCTGGCGCGTGGTCGGCGTCGAGGTGATCGATCGCGACACCGTGCACGCTCGCGGCGCGGACCGCCCGCAGACCCCGCTCATCGCCGCCGGCGTCACCCCCCTCTGACCACCCCGCCCTCCGGCCACCCCGCCCCCTGCGAAGTTGATCACGTTCAGTGGGCGACACTCCGCTTGCCCAGGGTTGCACCCCTCGACAAGTGGGCGGAACCCTCGACCAGCCTGTGGTCAGGCCCTTCGGTGCACCGCTGCCCGCGCGTAGCCTGGCTCGCATGGCGAGCACCTCTGAGCTGAGCCCCCCCGTCAGCCCGCCCGACGCCGGGTCGCGCGAGCAGGTGCTGGCCGCCTGCCGCGCGGCGCGCGAGGCCTCCCGCGCCGTCCGGCCGCTCACCCGCGCCGCCAAGGACGCCCTGCTGCTGGCGATGGCGGACGCGCTCGTGGCCGCCACCTCCGACGTCGTGGCGGCCAACGCCGCTGACCTCGAACGCGGCCGGCAGTCCGGCCTCACCGCCGGGCTGCTCGACCGGCTGCGCCTCGACGACGCCCGCGTGGTGGGCGTCGCCGACGCGCTGCGCGAGCTGGCCGCGCTGCCCGATCCCGTCGGCGAGGTGGTGCGCGGGCAGCGGCTCGCCAACGGCCTGGAGGTGCGCCAGACCCGCGTGCCCATGGGCGTCGTCGCGATGGTCTACGAGGCGCGCCCGAACGTCACGGTCGACGCCGCCGGCCTGGCGCTCAAGAGCGGCAACGCCGTGGTGCTGCGCGGCGGCTCGGCGGCCGAGCACACCAACCGCGGGCTGGTCGCGGTGCTGCGCCGCTGCCTGGCCGAGGCCGGTCTGCCGGCCGACGCCGTCACGCTGCTCGACGGCGGCGGCCGCGAGGCGGTGCACCACCTGATGACGGCGCGGGGGCTGGTCGACGTCCTGATCCCGCGCGGGGGAGCGGACCTGATCCGCACCGTCGTCGAAGGCTCCACGGTGCCGGTGATCGAGACCGGCGTCGGCAACTGCCACGTGTACGTCGACGCCGCCGCCGATCTCGACCAGGCCGTCGCCATAGCCTTGAACTCCAAGGTGCACCGCCCGAGCGTGTGCAACGCGGCCGAGAGCCTGCTCGTGCACCGCGACGTCGCCGACGCGTTCTTGGCCGCCGCGCTGCCGCGGCTGGTCGAGGCGGGTGTGCGGCTGCACGGCGACGACGCGACGCAGGCCTCGGCCACGACGTCCGGTGTCGTCGTGGAGCCGGCCACCGACGACGACTGGGCGCGCGAGTACCTCAGCCTCGACCTCGCGGTGCGCGTGGTCGGCTCGATCGACGAGGCGCTCGCGCACATCCGCCGCTGGTCGAGCGGGCACACCGAGGCGATCGTCACCCAGGACCTCTCCGCGAGCCGCCGCTTCGTCGCCGAGGTCGACGCCGCGGCGGTGATGGTCAACGCCTCCACGCGTTTCACGGACGGCGGTCAGCTGGGTCTCGGCGCCGAGATCGGCATCTCGACGCAGAAGCTGCACGCGCGCGGCCCGATGGGGCTCGCCGAGCTCACGACCACCACCTGGGTGGTCACGGGTGAGGGGCACGTCCGCAGCTGAGCACGGCCCCGGCCGCACCGAGTGGCGTCGCCGGGTCGTCGTCGACCGGCGACTGGCAGGATGGCCGACCGTGGAAGGCGCCGAAGTCCGCAAGCTGGCCGAGCTCGAGGACCACCACTGGTGGTACCGCGAGCGCCGGGTGCTGCTCGAGCGTGACCTGCGCGGTCTGCGCCCGGGCACCGCGCTGGACGTCGGAGCCGCCGGTGGCGGCAACACGCGGGTGCTGCGACGGCTGGGCTGGAACGCGATCGCGCTCGAGTACGGCCCGGAGGGCGCGCAGGTCGCCCACGAGCGCGGCCTGCCCACGCTGCGCGGTGACGCCACCGCCCTGCCGGTCGCGGACGCCTCGCTCGACCTCGTCGTGGCCTTCGACGTCCTCGAGCACCTCGACGACGACGACGCCGCGGTGCGCGAGGTGCGCCGGGTGCTGCGCCCGGGTGGGCGCTACCTGGTGGCCGTGCCGTGCGACCCGCGGCTGTGGTCGGCGCACGACGAGGCGGTGGGCCACGTGCGCCGCTACACCCGGGCCACGCTGAGCTCGCTGCTGGTGCGCGGGGGGTTCTCGCTCGGCCCGATGCGTTCGTGGAACGTGCTGCTGCGACCGGTGGTGTCGTTGCGCCGTCGCGCCAGCACGGGCAGCGACCTCGAGGCGCTGTCGCCCGTGGTCAACCTGGGCCTGCGCTCGATCATCACCGCCGAGCGCTACCTGCCGGTGCGCTCGCTGCCTGGGGTGTCGCTGATGGTCGAGGCCCGGCGTCCCTGACCGTCTGCGGTCGGCTGCTCGAGGGAGTCGTAGGCCACGAAGTACGAGGGCCGCCCCTGCAGCTGGGTGTACATGCGCCCGACGTACTCGCCGAGCACGCCCAGGGCCAGCAGCTGCACCGCGCCGACGGCCGCCACCACGACGAACGTGGAGGTCCAGCCGGGCGTGGTGTGCCCGGTGAGGAACGACACGAAGGCGTAGACCAGCAAGCCGACGGCCGCCACGCCACCGATCAGCCCGAACCAGGTCGCGAGGCGCAGGGGGGCGATCGAGAATCCCGTGATGCTGTCGAGGCTCAGTCGCAGCATCTTCGTGAAGGGGTACTTGGAGCGGCCCGCCGCCCGCGCCTCGCGCCGGTAGCCCACCGACGTGCTGGGAAAGCCGAGCGCCGGCACGACGAGCCGCAGCACCCTATGGTGCTCGGGCAGCACGTTGACGGCGTCGACGGTGGCCCGGCTCATCATCCGGAAGTCGCCGGCGTGCGACACCGCACCGTGCGCCGAGCGGCCGATCAGCCGGTAGAACAGCGCCGCGGTGCCGCGCTTGAAGGCCGAGTCGGTGCTGCGGTCGGTGCGCACGCCGTACACGACGTCGACCCCCTGCGAGCGAGCCGCCTGGAGCATCGCGGCGATGGTCTCGGGCGGGTCCTGCAGGTCGGCGTCGATGCTCACGACCCAGTCGCCGCGGGCACGCACCAGGCCGGCCGACAGCGCCGCCTGGTGCCCGCTGTTGGCGCGCAGCCGCACGACGCGCACGGCCGGCCACTCGCGGCGCATGCGCTCGAGCAGCACGGGTGTGGCATCGGTGCTGCCGTCGTCGACGGCCAGCACCTCGTAGGTCTCGCCGATGGCGTCCAGCGCCGGACGCAGGCGCTCGGCGAACAGCGGCAGCACCTCGGCCTCGTCGTACACGGGGACGACGACCGACAGCGTGGGCGCGTCGATGACCGGCTCCTTCACCGTCGTCGGGCGGGTTCTGTCAGACTGTACGCGGCAGCGCCCCCCTTCCCGCGTCCCGAGGAGCACCGATGTCGCAGGCCCTGGTCCTGGCCGCCACGACCCCCGAGCACACCACCCAGCTGCCGATGGCGCCGGAGATGTTCGGCGCCATCGCGATCATCGTGTTCGTGGCGCTGCTCGGCCTCACCTGGACCTTCCGCGGCTTCTCGAACAAGCACCGCTGAGCCGGATCGAGCCGGGCATGAGCCCTGACGGGCCCCGGCGCCGGCGCCGGGTGGGGGTCATGGGTGGCACCTTCGACCCCATCCACCACGGCCACCTCGTCGCCGCGAGCGAGGTCGCGAGCCTCTACCACCTCGACGAGGTCGTGTTCGTGCCCACGGGGCAGCCGTGGCAGAAGGACGACCGCGAGGTGAGCCCGGCCGAGCTGCGCTACCTCATGACCGTCATCGCGACGGCCTCCAACCCGCGTTTCACGGTGAGCCGCGTCGACGTCGACCGCCCCGGCCCGACGTACACGATCGACACGCTGCGCGACCTGCGCCGCGAGCAGCCGGACTCCGACCTGTTCTTCATCACCGGTGCCGACGCGCTCGCGCAGATCCTGTCGTGGAAGGACGTCGACGAGCTGTTCGACCTCGCGCAGTTCGTAGGGGTCACCCGGCCTGAGCACGAGCTCAGCGGCGCCGGCCTGCCCCCCGACCGCGTGGGCCTCATGCCGGTGCCCGCCATGGCGATCTCGTCCACCGACTGCCGCGACCGCGTCCGGCGCGGCGAGCCGGTGTGGTATCTCGTGCCGGACGGCGTCGTGCAATTCATTGCCAAGTACGGGCTCTACCGAACGGGTGAACCTGCCGAGAGATAGGTCGTGGCAGACCTGCTCGTGCCGAACGGCGACACCGACCGACCGTGGGACGGCCCTGAGGGCGTCCCCGCGCCCGGGGAGGAGTCGGCGTCCCCAGGCGGACCCAAGATCGCTCTGGCCGAGGTGCCCGACTGGGTGATCGAGCAGGTCGACCAGGTCAGCTACCCCACCCGCATGGCTCGCCGGCGCGCGCTCGAGGCGGCGCGGATCAGCGACGGGTGGGACCCCGCCCCGCACATCACGGCGCCGCTGCTCGAGCGGGTCGAGGTCGAGCTCGAGCGCTACCCCGACTCCGTGGACGGCTCCGCGCAGGTGCTGCCCAGCGAGCCGACGCGCGCACGCCGGCCCTGGCGGTGGGTCGCGGCCGTGGCCGCAGGCGCCCTGCTCGTCGCCGGCGGGGGCTTCGTGCTCACCCATCGCGGCGGAGGGCCGGCCCAGCAGACCGCCTCCGCGTCGAGCGCACCGTCGCAGCAGGTGGTGGCGCTGGCCATCGCGCGCGACGGGCAGCTCACCGGCGTCTCGCTGCTCGCCGCCGGCCGCGAGGACGGCGACGCCCAGCAGGTGCTGGTGCCCAGCCGGCTGCTGCTCGACGTGCCCGGTGCGGGCCGTATGCCGGTGGCGCAGTCCCTGGCCCCGGGCGCGTCGGCTCCAGGTGCCGCCATCGCCGACGCGCTCGAGATCAAGCTCGCCGGCACGTGGGTGCTCGACGCCGCCCAGCTGGCGACGCTCGTCGACGGTTTGGGTGGCCTCACGGTCGACGTCGACGTCGACGTGCCCGCGAGCGCTCGCGAGGGCGCGGCGCTGCTCGCCTCGGCCGGAGCGGGCCAGCACCTGGGCGGCACGCAGGCGGCCGCCTACGCGACGCTGCTGGTGGGTGACGAGCCGGAGGCGGCGCGCCTGGCGCGTCAGGAGCGGGTGGTCACGGCCCTGCTGGCGGCGCTGCCGACGGACGCCGCGCAACGGCGGGCCATGGTCGTCGGACTCGCTGGCGCGCCGCACGGGGCGTTGCTCGCGCGCGTCCTCGACGTCACCGGCGCCCTGCACGACCCCGCGGCGCGACAGGCGCTGGGCTCCACCGTCGTCCCGGTGCACGAGATCGACACCGGCGGCGCCGTGAGCGCCTACGGGCTCGACAGCGCGGCGGCCGCGACCATGGTGCAGGCTCGCCTGGCCGGCGCGGCGATCGCCGTCCCGCCCGGTGGCCGGCTGCGCGTGCTGGTGCAGAACGGCGACGGCGCTCCCGGCCTCGGCGACGCCGCGCGCTCCAAGCTCGTCGCCGCGGGCCTGAAGTACCTCGGCGGCGGCAACGTCGACGGCTTCGGGGTCCGGCAGACCATGGTGCTGCTGCCCGACGCCAGCTCGACCAGCCGGGCGCGGGGGATGGTGGTCACGCGCGCGCTTGGGCTGCCTGACTCGGCCCTGCGGATCAGCGACAGCTCGCCCACGGTGGCCGATGTGGTGGTCGTGCTGGGGCACGACTTCAAGGCCTCGTGAGAGGCTAGGGCGTCCGCCCAGCCCCCCCTCGAAGGAGCCGCCGTGCCAGCGTCCGAGCGCGCGCACGAGCTCGTCCTGGCTGCCGCCCACGCGGCGTCTGACAAGCTCGCCACCGACGTCGTGGCGATCGACGTGAGCGACCAGCTCGTCATCACTGACGCGTTCGTGCTCGCCTCCGCCCCCAACGACCGCCAGGTCGGCGCCATCGTCGACGCGGTCGAGGAGGCGCTGCGCGAGCGCGGCGCGAAGCCGGTGCGCCGCGAGGGCGAGCGCGAGGGCCGCTGGGTGCTGCTCGACTACGGTGACGTCGTCGTGCACGTCCAGCACGACGAGGAGCGCACCTACTACGCGCTCGAGCGGCTCTGGAAGGACTGCCCGCTCATCGAGCTGCCGGACGAGGCGCGCGGCCGTCCACGGGACGAGGCGTGACGGGGCGGCAGGTCCTGCTGCTGCGGCACGGCCAGACCACCTGGAACGCCGACGGCCGGTTCCAGGGCCAGACCGACATCGACCTGGACGCCGTGGGCCGGGTGCAGGCCGAGCGGGCCGCCGCGGAGCTGGTGCGGCTGTCGCCCGCCAAGATCGTGTCGTCCGACCTGCGGCGGGCCCGCGACACGGCGTACCCGCTGGCCCAGCTCACCGGCCTGCCGGTGGGCACCGACGAGCGGCTGCGCGAGGTGTACGCCGGTTCCTGGCAGGGCATGCTCGGCCCCGACATCGACGAGCAGGACCACGAGCTGCGGCTGGCCTGGCGCTCTGGCGCCGAGGTGCGTCCGGGCGGCGACGGCGAGCTGCGCTCGGAGGTGGGGGAGCGGGTGGCCGCGGCGGTGCGCGACCACGTGGCCGACGTCCCGGACGGCGGGCTGCTCGTCGTCGTCTCGCACGGCGGTTCGATCAGCAACGGCGTGCAGGTGCTGATGGGCGTCCCGCGCGAGTGCTGGCCGGTCGTGTCGGGTGTCAACAACTGCCACTGGACGGTGCTGGAGGAGCAGCGCGACGGACGCTGGGTGCTCACCGAGCACAACGCGTTCTCGCTGCCCGAACCCGTCGTCGGCGACGAGTCGTAGCGGCGGCACCAGGGCCGACACCCCGATTTGGAGGAACGGGTGGGGCGCAGGCTAGACTTGCGGAGCCCCTTCGGGGGCACGGGGCTGTGGCGCAGCTGGTAGCGCACTTCCATGGCATGGAAGGGGTCAGGGGTTCGAGTCCCCTCAGCTCCACCGATGACGACGGTCCGCGACCTGCGGGCCGTCGTCTGCTGTCTCTGGCCGTCGCGGGCCTACGCTGGCCCGTGACCATCGGCCTGCTCGCCGCCGGATTCGCGGCCCTGGCGTACGGACTGGCCTCGGTGCTGCAGGCCGTCGGGGTCGCGCGCGGGGGCGCGCGGGGGTGGTGGGCGAGCCGCTGGTACCTCGCGGGCCTCGGGCTCGACGGCGCGGCGTGGCTCGTGTCGCTGCTCGCGCTGCGCCGCCTGCCGTTGGTCGTCGTCCAGGGCATGCTGGCCTGCTCCCTCGCGGTCACCGCGGTCGCGGCGCACCTGCTGCTGCGGACCCCGTTGCGCCGGACGCAGGTGGCCGCCGTCGTGTGCGCCCTCGGTGCGCTGACGGTGCTGGCGGCGGCCGGAGGCGCGCAGTCCGCCCGCCCGGCGCCGGCAGGTTTCACCGCCGCGACGTGGGCCGTCACCGCCGTGCTCGTGCTCGCCACGGCCGTCCTCAGCCGCCGCGGCAGCGCGGCCGCGCTCGCGGTGGTGTCGGGGCTGGGCTTCTCGGTGGCTGCGGCGGCGGCACGTGCCGCGCCGGCCGGGCTCGGGCCGGTCGCTGTGGTGCGCGAGCCGCTGGTGTGGGCGCTGGTGGTGGCCGGGGTGGTGGGCGCGACGGCGTACGCGCTGGCCCTCGAGCGTGGCGCGGTGGCGATCGCCACCGCGCTGCTGTGGGTGGTGGAGGCGGTGGTGCCGGCGGCGGTAGGTGTGAGCGTGCTGGGCGACCGGGTGCGGCCGGGGTGGGCGCCCGCGGCGCTCGCTGCCGTTGCCGTCGCCGTCGTGGCGTGCGTGGCGCTGGCGCGGGTGGCACCGCCTCACGTCAGCGCAGACGCATCAGCCAACGGGTGATGACCGGGCCGGCGACCGCGGCGGAGTACACCGACCCGTGGTCGGCATGGGGCACCAGCTCCATCGTCACGGGGTGCCCGGCCTGCCGCAGCCGGGCCGCGAAGTCGGCGGTGAAGGACGCCGGCACGACGGGGTCGTCGCCGCCGTGCATCAGCAGCACCGGCACCTCGGGCCGCAGCTGCGCCCGGCGCGCAGGGTTTCCCGCCGCCCAGGTGGCAGGGTCCTGCTCGGGCGTGGTGCCGAACAGTGCCTGCGCCATGTCTGGCACCTGGCTGACGTCGTAGGGGCCGGCCAGGCCGATCAGGGCGTCCGGGCGCACCGCCGGTGCCCGGCACGCGGGGGGGTGCTCGTCGGCGGCGAGCACCGCCAGCGCGGCCAGGTGGGCGCCGGAGGAGTGGCCCAGCACCACGAGAGGTGTCGGGTCGACCCCGTGGGCGCGCGCCGTCACCGCCGCGGCGGCCAGGGCGCAGAGCACGTCGTCGACCGGCACCGGGTAGCGCACGCCGTCGTTCGCCGCCCGGATCCGGGCCGGGACGGCGACCGAGCCGCTGTCGGCCAGGTAGCCGGCCAGGTCGGCGAGCCCGGTGGGGTCGGCGGTGGCCCACGAGCCACCCGGCACCATGAGCACCAGCGGTGCGGTGCGGCGCCCGGAGGGCAGGTAGACGTCCTCGACGAGCCCCGGCGCGTACTCGACGCTCAGCGGCGCCGCGCCGGTGCGCGAGTGAGTGGGTGCGGCGGGTGGTGAGGCGCCGCCGCAGGCTGCGGCGAGCAGGGCGAGCGCCACCACCACGGCGGCGAGGGCCGCCGGTGACCGTCGTCGCGCGCGCGCCACACCGACCTCCATCGAGCGTCCCCAGCGTGCGGCGCGCCGCGGCTGCTCGACAGGGCCGGAGGTCCCCGCCTCAGGACGTCGGTGCCGCCAGCTCGTAGTCGAGGCTCAGCCGGTGCGTGCCGTCGCTGTGGACGGCGATCTGTCCGGTGCCGGTGAGGCCGGCCAGCTCCTCGGTGCCGCTGCCCGGCACGATGACCACGAGCGGATGCAGTCGGTCCGACCCCGTCGTCGTCGCAGAGTGCGCCAGGTTGAAGGCGCCTCGCCGCCCGTCGAGGGTGCCCTCGAACGACTCCATCGCGACGTAGGTGCCCACGCCCGTCTGCGGGTCGAACGCCGACGTGAACTGCGTGCGCGCCCGGCCGATCAGCGCGCCGTCGAACTGCTTGTCCATGAACGCGAAGCCCACCGGGCTGCCGGTGGTGATCGGCGAGGTGTAGTCGATCGGCTCGAACGCGGTGACGGCGAAGGTGCTCTCGGCTCTCATGGACCGGACGCTAGCCACCCCCTCCGACAGCCGGCGTGCACCGAAACGTGGTGCCCGGTTTGCCCGCTCTTGACCCTTCCATCGCTAGCGTGGGCCGACCGCTCCCCACCCCGGAGGATCCTCGTGCGCACTCGCCCTCGGCTGCGACCCCTTGCCGTTGCCGCCACCGTGCTCGCCGCCCTGGCCGCCGTCGCCCCGACGGCGGTGGCACCGGCGTCCGCGGCCACCCCCCTCACCGTCGCTCAGGCGTCGGCCACGCAGAACGGCTCCACGGCGACCGTGCGCGGGTACGTCGTGGGGCAGCCCACCGCGACCTCGACGGTCGTGACCTCCAGCTTCCCTAACGACTACGCGATGGCGCTCGCCGACAGCCCGGGCGAGACGCGCACCTCCGCGATGCTCTACGTGCAGATCCCCAGCGCCTTGCGCGCGCAGTGGGGGCTGCGCAGCAACCCCTCGCTCATGGGGCACCAGCTCGACGTGACGGGCGCGCTGTCGGCGTACTTCTCCCACCCCGGCCTGAAGTCGGCCTCGGCCTTCGCCGACGTCGGGAGCACCACGCCCCCTCCGGGTGGTGGCAGCGGCCCGTACGACGACACCTACTACGCGGCGGCCCTGGGCAAGAGCGGCAACGACCTGCGCCAGGCGCTGCACTCGATCATCTCGTCGGGCACCAGCGCGATCAGCTACGACCAGGTGTGGGACGCCCTCAAGCACACCGACGAGGACCCCGCGAACACGGCGAACGTCATCGAGATCTACAGCGGTCGCAGCATCAGCAAGTCCAGCAACGGCGGCGGCGTCGACGACTGGAACCGCGAGCACGTCTGGGCCAAGTCCCACGGCGACTTCGGCACGGCCACCGGGCCCGGTACCGACCTGCACCACCTGCGCCCCGAGGACGTCACGGTCAACTCCACCCGCAGCAACAAGGACTTCGACGAGGGCGGTAGCGAGGTGAGCCAGTGCCCGGGCTGCTTCAGCGACTCCGACTCGTTCGAGCCGCGCGACGCGGTGAAGGGCGACGTGGCGCGGATGATCTTCTACATGGCCGTGCGGTACGAGGGCGGCGACGGCTTCCCCGACCTGGAGGTCAACGACCGCGTCGGAAACGGCACCGCGCCGTACCTCGGCCGGCTGTCGGTGCTGCTGCGCTGGAACGCCCAGGACCCGCCGGACGCCTTCGAGCAGCACCGCAACCAGGTGATCTACGACACCTACCAGCATAACCGCAACCCGTTCATCGACCACCCCGAGTGGGTGAGCTCGATCTTCGGGTGACCCCGGCGAAGGTTCGCGAACCGGTCGACGAGGCGGCGGTGAGGCCTCAAGATGGGCGGCGTGCGTGACGACACTGGGCAGGTGCCACCGTCGCTGCCGCGTGCCGAGCGCCGCCCCGTCGTGCCTGACTGGGTGGTCGACGCCGCCTGCGCGTTGCTGGCCCTCGTCGGAGCGGCTGCCGTCGTCGCGACCCTCGACCCCGACTGGGTCGTCGTGTCGATGCTCGGCCTGGCTCTGCTGCCCTTGGGCTCGCCCGCGGTGGTGCCGCGGGCCACCGTGCTCGCGGTCGCCGCGGTCGGGTGGCTCGTCGGCCTCGGCCGCGCGGTCATCGACACCAGCACCTGGACGTCGGCCGACGTGCTCGGGTGGGGGCGCTCACTCGGCGCACTGGTGCTCGCGGGCGTGCTCGCGGCGGTGGTGCACAGCCGGATCGACCGCACGCAGCGTCGGGTCGACCAGGCCCTCGCCTTCGCGGAGGACGCCACGGTGCACGACCCGCTCACCGGCCTGGCCAACCGCAAGGGCCTGTCGATGCTGGGCGCCCAGATCCTCGAGACGGCCCGTCGCCGCGGGGACGCGGTGTACTGCATGTTCCTGGACGTCGACGGGCTCGGGCGGATCAACTCCGACCTCGGCCACGGCGCCGGCGATGAGATCCTGCTCACCGTGGCCGAGGCGCTGTCGCGATCGACCCGCGCCACCGACGCGGTGGCTCGCTGGGGCGACGACGAGTTCGTCGTGGTCGGCCCCGGCACCGGCCTGGCGCCGCTGGAGATGGAGCGCCGGGTGCGGGCCCGCTGCCTCGAGAGCTCGCCGCTGCCGCGCGAGCAGTGGGCGGCGCGGATCAGCGCCGGCGGTGCGGTGCTCGAGCCGTGGGACGACGGCGACGTCAGCACCTTGTTGCACCAGGCCGACCGCGAGATGCAGCTGCGCCGGGCCTTGCGCCGCGAGGCCGCGGCCCCGCCGTACCGGCCGGTGCGGCTCGACCCGAGCCCGTACCCGCCCGACACCCCGCNCCCGGCCGGCTGGGGCGACTGAGCGCGCCCGCCGTCGGCCGCTAGCGTTCGACCGTGACCGGACGCCTGCTCGTCATCGGCGACTCCCTGACCTACCACGGGCCGACCGGGCCCGAGCTGGTCACCGACTCGCGCCTGTGGCCGCAGCGCGTGGCCGCGGCCACCGGCCGCCGGGTCGACCTGCTCGCTCGACAGGGCTGGACCGCCCGCGATGCGTGGTGGGCGCTCACCAAGGACCCGGTGGCGTGGTCGGTGCTGCTGCCGCGGGCTGACGTCCTGGTGCTCGCGGTGGGCGGCATGGACTCCCTGCCGGCCAGCGTCCCGACCTACCTGCGCGAGGGCATCGCCTTCGTGCGCCCCGCCCCGCTGCGGCGGGTCGTGCGGCGCACCTACCGCCGCTGGCACCCGAGCGTCGTGCGGCTCGGCCGGGGGCGGTGGCGCGCGCTGCCGCAGCGGGCCACCGACCACTACCTGTCGCGCGTCGTGGCCGGTGCGCGGCACTACCGGCCGGGCCTGCCGGTAGTGGCGCTCACGCCGCCACCCTGGCGGTCTGCCCAGTACCCGGTGCGTGACGGCCACGCCTCGGCCCTGGCCGCCGCCCGCGCGTGGGCCGCTCGCGAGCAGGTGCGGCTCGTCGACGTCGAGTCGGTCCTCGAGCAGATGTGGCGTGGCGGCGGGGGCAACCCCGACGGGCTGCACTGGGACTGGCCGACCCACGCGGCGGTGGCGCGGGCCGTCGCCGCCGCCGTCGAAGCGCCTGCGCTAACCTGAGCAGGTGCGAGCCGTGCTGCTTCTTAGCCGGCCGCGCTGACCTCGAGAACGGGTGCGTCCCCGCCGGGCCCCGCACGCTCCGCGTCAGCGCGGCAGACCCCTCATGCGCCGGGTAGCGGCGCCAGGGGTCTTCGTCTGCCCCCGCCGTGCGGGCACCGCGGCTCCGGCGACCAGCTGACGACGACAGGACGAACATGAGCCACACGACCGACCGCGAGGTCACCGACGTCCCGGCCCACCGGTACACCGCGGCGCTGGCGGGGCGCATCGAGCGCGACTGGCAGGACCTGTGGGAGAGCCAGGGCACGTTCGACGCGCCCAACCCGGCCGGCCCGTGGGCCGACCCCGAGCGCGTGGCCGACCGCGAGAAGCTGTACGTGCTCGACATGTTCCCGTACCCCTCCGGGGCGGGGCTGCACGTCGGCCACCCGCTGGGGTACATCGCCACCGACGTGTACGGGCGCTACCAGCGCATGCGCGGCAAGAACGTGCTGCACGCGCTGGGCTACGACGCGTTCGGCCTGCCCGCCGAGCAGTACGCCGTGCAGACCGGCCAGCACCCCCGCAAGACCACTGAGGACAACATCGTCACGATGCGCCGCCAGCTGCGGCGCCTGGGCCTGGCCCACGACGCCCGCCGCTCGGTGGCCACCACCGACCCGGAGTTCGTCCGCTGGACGCAGTGGATGTTCCTGCGGATCTGGAACGCCTGGTACGACACCGAGGCCGACGGCGGCCGTGGGCGCGCGCGCCCGATCAGCGAGTTGGAGGCGCAGTTCGCCGACGGTACGCGCGAGGTGCCGGGCGGCCGCGACTGGGCGGACCTGACGGACGGCGAGCGCCGCGACGTCGTCGACGGCTACCGCCTGGCCTACGTGTCCGAGGCACCGGTGAACTGGTGCCCGGGCCTGGGCACGGTGCTGTCGAACGAGGAGGTCACCAACGAGGGGCGCAGCGAGCGCGGCAACTTCCCGGTCTTCAAGCGCAACCTGCGCCAGTGGATGATGCGGATCAGCGCCTACGCCGACCGGCTGACTGACGACCTCGACCGGCTGGACTGGCCGGAGCCCGTGAAGCTGATGCAGCGCAACTGGATTGGCCGCAGCGAGGGCGCGCAGGTACGGTTCGCCGTCGAGGGCGCCGAGCCCATCGAGGTCTTCACCACGCGCCCCGACACGCTGTTCGGTGCGACGTTCATGGTGCTGGCTCCCGAGCACCCGCTGGTCGACTCGATCGTGCCGTCCGCGTGGCCCGAGGGCACCGCACCATCCTGGACCGGCGGACACGCGGACCCGGCCAGTGCGATCGCGCAGTACCGGATCGAGGCCTCGACCAAGAGCGACCTGGAGCGGCAGACCGAGGGACGCGAGAAGACCGGTGTGTTCACCGGCGCCTACGCCACCAACCCGGTCGACGGCCGGCTGCTCCCGGTGTTCGTCGCCGACTACGTGCTGATGGGTTACGGCACCGGCGCGATCATGGCGGTGCCCGGCCAGGACGAGCGCGACTGGGAGTTCGCGGCCCGCTTCGACCTGCCGGTGATCCGCACCGTTCAGCCGCCCGAGGGATGGGAGGGTGAGGCCTTCACCGGCGAGGGCCCGGCCATCAACTCGGCCAACGACGAGATCGACCTCAACGGCCTGGACGTCGCCGAGGCCAAGCGCACCATCATCGACTGGCTGCAGCGCAAGGGTCTGGGGCAGAGCACCGTGACGTACAAGCTGCGTGACTGGCTCTTCAGCCGTCAGCGCTACTGGGGTGAGCCGTTCCCCGTCGTGTTCGACGACGAGGGCCGGGTGCACGCGATCCCCGACGACCTGCTGCCGGTCGAGCTGCCTGATGTGCCGGACTACGCGCCCCGCACGTTCGCGCCGGACGACGCGACGTCCGACCCCGAGCCGCCGCTGGGTCGCGTGCCCGAGTGGGTCGACGTCGAGCTCGACCTGGGCGACGGCCCGCGCCGCTACCGCCGCGAGACCAACACCATGCCGAACTGGGCCGGCTCCTGCTGGTACTTCCTGCGCTACCTCGACCCGGCCAACGTGGAGTCGTTCTGCGACACCGAGAACGAGGCGTACTGGATGGGTCCGCGCGGCACGCGCGGCGACGGCCAGCCCGACACCGGCGGCGTCGACCTGTACGTGGGCGGCGTCGAGCACGCGGTGCTGCACCTGCTGTACGCGCGCTTCTGGCACAAGGTGCTGCACGATCTGGGCTACGTCACCAGCGAGGAGCCGTTCCGGCGGTACTTCGGCCAGGGCATGATCCAGGCGTACGCCTACCGCGACGCGCGCGGGCAGGTCGTGCCCGCCGACGAGGTCGTCGAGGTGGCCGACGGTGAGTACACCTGGCAGGGCGAGCCTGTCACCCGCGAGCACGGCAAGATGGGCAAGTCCCTGAAGAACGTCGTCACGCCCGACGAGATGTACGAGGCCTACGGCGCCGACACCTTCCGGGTGTACGAGATGTCGATGGGCCCGCTGGACGTCTCGCGCCCCTGGGAGACGCGCGCCGTCGTCGGGTCGCTGCGGTTCCTGCAGCGCTTGTGGCGCAACGTGGTCGACGAAGAGGCCGGCAAGGTGACGGTCACCGACGACGACGCCGACCCCGCGTCCCGTCGGGCCCTGCACCAGGCGATCGACGCCGTGACGCGCGACTACGACAGCCTGCGCTTCAACACCGCCGTGGCCAAGCTGATCGAGCTGAACAACCACCTGACGCGGCTGCCGGCCGTCCCGCGAGAGCTGGCCGAGCCGATCGTGCTGATGGTGGCACCGCTGGCCCCGCACCTGGCCGAGGAGCTGTGGCGGCGACTGGGCCACACCGAGTCACTGGCCTACGAGCCGTTCCCGCAGGCCGACCCGGCGCTGCTGGTCGACGAGAGGGTCACGTGCGTCGTCCAGGTGCAGGGCAAGGTGCGCGACCGGCTCGAGGTGGCGCCGGGCATCGGCGACGACGACCTGCGCGCTCTGGCGCTGGCCAGTGAGAAGGTCGCTGCCGCGCTCGACGGCCGCGGGGTGCGCACCGTGATCGTGCGCGCTCCCAAGCTCGTGAACGTCGTACCGGAGTAGGCGGTGGGCGTCGCCGTCGTCACCGACTCCACCGCGTACCTGACGGCCGCCCAGGCAGCCGAGCACGGCGTGCGCGTCGTGCCCCTGCAGGTCGTGGTCGGTGGGACGGCGTACGACGAGGGTGTCGAGATCGGGCCGGCCGAGGTGGCGACGGCGCTGCGGTCGTGGACGCCGGTGTCGACGTCGAGGCCGAACCCGCAGGCGTTCCTCGACGCCTACACGGCCGCGGCCGACGCCGGAGCCGACGCCATCGTGTCGCTGCACATCTCGGCCGAGATGTCGGGCACGTACGAGTCGGCGGTGCTGGCGGCCCGTGAGTCGCCGGTGCCGACGCAGGTGGTCGACTCGCGGTCGATGGCGATGGGCCTGGGGTTCCTCGTGCTCGAGGCGGCGCGCGCTGCCGAGGCCGGTGAAGACGCCACCGCCATCGCGGCGCGGGCCCGGCGCCGGGCAGCCGGGTCGCAGGGCTACTTCGTGGTCGCGACCCTCGAGCACCTGCGCCGGGGCGGCCGGATCGGTTCCGCCGCAGCGATTCTCGGCTCGGCCCTGGCGATCAAGCCCGTACTGCTCCTCGACGACGGCGTGATCGCGCCGCTGGAGAAGGTGCGCACCACCTCGCGGGCGATCGCGCGGCTCGAGGAGCTGGCGGTGGCGGCGGCAGGGGAGCGGCAGGTGCAGGTGGCGGTGCAGCACCTCGACGCCCGCGACCGTGCCGCCGACCTGGCCGAGCGGCTCGAGACCCGGCTGCGGGACCGTCTCGTGGCACCTGGCCGGGTGGTGCTCGCCGAGGTCGGCGCCGTCGTCGGAGCCCACGTCGGGCCCGGCATGGTGGCCGTGGTCGTCGTGCCCGCGGACGAGGCCTGAGGACCCCGCAGTGGGCGGCTCGCGGTGAGCGACGTGCACTGGCCGACGCTGGTGGCCCTGGTGCTGGGCGCCTACCTGCTCGGCGCGGTGAGCCCCGCCGCGACGCTCGCGCGGTGGCGCGGTGTCGACCTGCGCGCGAGCGGTTCCGGCAATCCCGGCGCGACCAACGTCGGGCGCGCGCTCGGGCCGCGCTGGGGCGTGCTCGTCGGTGTGCTGGACGTCATCAAGGGCGCGCTGCCGGCTGCGGTGGCGCTGGCCGTGGTCGACCGGCCAGCCGCCTACCTCGTCGCCGCAGCGGCCGTGCTCGGCCACGTGACCTCGCCGTTCCTGCGCGGGCGGGGCGGCAAGGGCGTGGCGACGTCCTTGGGCGTCCTGCTGGTGCTGGCCTGGCAGTGGGTCGGTGCCGTCGTGGTGGTCTTCGTCGTCGTGGTCGTCCTGACCCGCTGGGTCGCCGGCGCGTCGGTGGCGGCTGCCGGCGCGCTGCTGCCGGTGAGCCTGCTGCTGGGGCCGGTGTGGGGGACGTCGGCCGACTGGTGGTCGCGCGGGTTCGGGCTCGTCCTCGTCGTCGTGGTGCTCGGCCGCCACCGCACCAACCTGCTGCTGCGCTGGATGGCGCGCCGAGCCCGCGCCGGCTGAGCCTGCCGTTCCCGCGGCGCCGTTCATCCACAGGATCGCGCCGCGGCGTCGTCGTCCACAGGCGCGAGCCGGCGGGGAGCGGCCAGGTGCGCCCGCTCCCTACGGTCGGCGGATGGACCGCGCCGAGCCCCCGTCGTCACCCCAGCCGCACTCGCGCCGCGAGGCGGCCCTCGCCCGCCTCGATGAGGCAGCGCTGTCAGCGGCCGTGCGCACCGGCGTCAGCCCGCGCGCGGTCGCCGGGTTCGTCGTCGTGGCGCTGCTGGCGCTCGTGGTGCTGGGTGCGCGGGTCGTGCTCGCGCGCACGGCTGCTCGCCCCCAGCCCCTCGCGCCGGCGACCTCGACCGTGAAGCTCGCGGCCAGCGGCACGCCGCTGGCGAGCACGTCCGCCCCGGCCTCCGGCGCCACGGTCGCGTCCGTCGTGCTGGTGCACGTGGTGGGGCAGGTGCGCCACCCGGGCGTGGTGCGGCTGGCTGCCGGTGCGCGGGTGCAGGACGCCGTGAAAGCGGCTGGAGGTGCTACGGGTCGCGCCGACCTCGCGGCAGTGAACCTCGCGCGTCCGGTGGTCGACGGTGAGCAGGTGGTGGTGCCGCGCCCCGGCGAGGCACCACCGCCGGGGACGTCGGCGGTGGTGCCGACAGCGAGCTCCAGGCCGGGCTCACCGACCGGAGCCGGAGCGAGCGGCCCGCTCGACCTCAACGCCGCGACGCCCGAGCAGCTCGACGCGTTGCCGGGCATCGGCCCGGTGCTGGCAGGCCGCATCGTCGACTTCCGCTCCCAGCACGGGCGCTTCGCGAGCGTGGACGAGCTGGGCGACGTGAGCGGTATCGGCGACGCGGTGCTCGAGCGGCTGCGTCCGCTGGTGCGCGTGTGAGCGAGGCGGCGGACGTCCGGCTGCTCGTGCCCGGGCTGGCCGCTTGGACGGCGGTGGCCTCGACCCTGGGGCTGACCCCGACCAGTCGGGCGGCGGCGGGTGTGGTGCTGCTGGTGCTGGCGCTCCTCGGCCTGGGCTGGCTCCGGCACGCGGGCCAACACCCCCGAGCACGGCACGCCGTCCTCGCCCGAGGCACTGCCGTCTCGGCCCTCGCGCTCACCGCAGCGGCCTGCGGAGTGAGCCTCGCGGCGTCGGGCGCCCACGGCCTCGAGCGGTCAGCCGGCACCGTGCGCGCGCTCGCCGACGAGGGCGCGTCCGTGGTGCTGACCGGTCGCGTCGTCTCCGACCCCCGCCTGCTGCCTGGGCGGTCGGGCACGGTGCTGCTGCGCCTGCACGTGCGCTCGGTCGCCGGTCGCGGGCAGCGCTCGCTGGTGCGCACGAGCGTGCTGGTGTTCGGGCGCGCTTCGTGGACGTCGGTGCGCCGGGGTGAGCAGGTGGTGGCCCCGGGGCGGCTGGCACCGGCGGCAGCCGCGGACGACGTCGTCGCCACCTTCACCGCCCGCGGGCCGCCCGCCGTCGTGGGCCGTGCGTCGTGGATCGACCGCGGTGCGGAGCGGGTGCGGGCCGGTCTGCGTCGCGCGGTGCGGTCGCTGCCCACGGATGCGCGCGGGCTGCTGCCCGGACTGGTCGTCGGCGACACCTCGCTGCAGCCGCCCGAGCTCACCGAGGCCATGCGCGTCACGGGACTCACCCACCTCGCCGCAGTCAGCGGCACCAACACCACCCTGGTCTGCGTCGTGGCGCTCGCCCTCTGCCGGGGCGTCGGTCTGGGGCGGCGCGTGCGGCTCGTCGTCGCCGCGGCCCTGCTGGCCGGCTTCGTCGTGCTGGCCCGACCGGAGCCCTCGGTGCTGCGGGCCGCGGTGATGGGTGGGATCGGTCTGGTCGCACTCGCGACGGCGCGTCGCCGACTCGCCGTACCCGCGCTCAGTGCCGCCGTGGTGGTGCTGCTGGTGGCCGACCCGTGGCTCGCCCGGTCGTACGGCTTCGCCTTGTCGGTGCTCGCGACCCTCGGCCTGCTGCTGATCGCGCCACCCCTGCAGGCCCGGCTCGAGCGGGGCCTGCCCCCTGCGCTCGCCACCGCGCTGGCGGTCCCGGTCGCGGCGCAGCTGGCCTGCACGCCGGTCATCGTGCTGCTGGCCGGCCAGGTCAGCCTCGTGGCGGTGCTGGCCAACCTGCTCGCCGAGCCGCTCGTCGCGCCGGCGACGGTGCTGGGTCTGGCCGCCGCCCTGGCTGGTGTCGGCTGGCCCGGCCTGGCCACCGTGCTGGCCTGGGGTGGTGGCCTGCCGTGCGTGGCGATCGGTGCGGTGGCGCGCACGCTCGCGCAGTGGCCCCACGCGCAGGTGGCGTGGCCGGGCGGGGCCACCGGAGCACTGACCCTCTCGGCGCTGCTCGTCACCGGGTGGCTCGCCGGCCCGAGGCTGTGGAGGTGGAGCGCCGCTCACCGCCCGCTCGCGGCGTCCGGCGGGGTGCTCCTGCTCGCGGTGGGGGTGCCCCTGCCGACGGCCGTGGCCTGGCCGCCGCCGCGGTGGGTGCTGGTGGCCTGTGACGTCGGGCAGGGTGACGCGCTGGTGATCTCGACCGGCACAGGGCGCGCAGTGCTCGTCGACGCCGGGCCCGACGCTCGCGCGGTCGATCGCTGCCTGACCGACCTGCAGGTCCGCACGCTCGACGTCGTGGTGCTGACGCACTTCCACGCCGACCACGTCGACGGCCTGGCCGGGGCACTGCGCGGCCGCCGGGTCGGTGGCCTGCTCACCACGATCGTCGACGACCCACCCGCCCAGGCGCGCCACGTACGACGACTCGCCGCCCGCACCGGTGTGCCCGTGCGGGCGGTCGTGGCCGGCGAGCGGGCGCAGGACGGCCCGGTGAGCTGGCAGGTGCTGTGGCCCGAGCGCGTCATCCGCGCCGGCTCGGTGCCGAACAACGCGAGCGTCGTGCTCGACGTGCGGGTGGCCGGGCTGCGGCTGCTGCTCGTGGGCGACATCGAGCCCGAGGCCGCGCGCGTGGTCGACACCCGCCTGCGCGCGCTGCCGGAGGGCCCGCGGGTCGACGTCCTCAAGATCGCCCACCACGGGTCGGCCCAGCAGGACGACCGCCTGCTCGCCGACACCGCGCCGGAGCTGGCGCTGGTCAGCGTGGGCGCCGGCAACGACTACGGTCACCCGGCTCCGGCGCTGCTGCGCCGGCTCGCCGGCCAGGGAGCGGTCGTCGCCCGCACCGACCTCAGCGGTGATCTGGCGGTGGTCGTCACCGGCCCGCCGGGCGAGCGTCGGCCGTCGCTCGCGACCTCCGGACCGCACGCCGGGCCTGTGGGTGGACGGCGATAGCGTGTCGACCCATGAGCCCTCCCGGTCGTCGCTCCGCCGCCTCAGCTGCTGCGCCGGCCGACCCGTCGGCGCCGCTGCACCTCGTCACCGGCCCCGAGGACCTCCTGGCCGACCGCGCCGTCGACCGCGTCGTCACCGCAGCCCGCGCTGCTGCGCCCGACACCCAGGTCGTGACGGTCGAGGCGAGCGGCTACACCGCCGGTGACCTGGCCGCGCACGCGACGCCGTCCCTGTTCGGCGAGGGCACCGTCCTCGTCGTCGTCGGGCTCGAGGAGGCGCCCGACGAGCTGGTCGAGGACGCGCGGGCCCTCGTGGAGTCACCCGCCCCCGACACCGTGCTCGTCCTGCGGCACCGCAGCGGCCAGCGCGGCAAAGGCCTGCTCGACGCCGCGCGCAAGGCCGGCGCGGCTGTGCACGACTGCCCCAAGATCACCTCGGACGCCGACAAGACCACCTTCGTGCACTCGGAGTTCCGGACGGCGCACCGCTCGATCACCCCAGACGCCGTGGCCGCGCTGGTCGAGGCCCTGGGTCAGGACGTGCGCGAGCTCGCGAACGCGTGCGCCCAGCTGATGGCCGACACGATGGTGCCGGACGGCACGCCCCAGGACGCGCCGGCGGTCGACGTCACGATCGTCGACCGCTACTACGGCGGTCGCGTCGAGGCGACGGGCTTCAAGGTCGCCGACGCCGCCATCGCCGGCCAGACCGACGAGGCGCTGGGCCTGCTGCGGCACGCGCTGTCGTCCGGTGTCGACCCCGTGCCGATCGTGGCGGTGCTGGCCATGGGGCTGCGCTCGCTGGCCAAGGTGTCGAGCGCCGGCTCGGTGCGATCGGTCGACGCGGCGCGCGACCTGGCGATGGCCCCGTGGCAGGTCGACAAGGCGCGCCGCCAGCTACGGGGCTGGTCACCAGACGGCCTCGCCCTGGCCATCGAAGCGGTCGCGGCAGCCGACCTGGCCGTCAAGGGTGGCCTGCCCCGGCCGGGGCGTCGCGCGGGCGACCCGGTGTTCGCCGTGGAGAAGGCGGTGCTCCAGATCGGAGCGGCGCGGCGGCTACGCGACTGACCCCCTGCGGACCTCGCGACTGCCGCGACTCTCGCGACTGTCCGCAGACGCCGAAGGCGCCGGACCCTGGCGGGTCCGGCGCCTTCGGAACAGGCGTGGGCTACCTCAGAGCGAGGCAGCCTTCTTGGCCAGGGCCGACTTGCGGTTGGCGGCCTGGTTCTTGTGGATGACGCCCTTGCTCACGGCCTTGTCGAGCTTGCGCGACGCGGCGTTCACCGCGGCCACCGCCTGCTCGGCGTCACCGGCCTCGATGGCCTGGCGGGCGTTGCGCACGTAGGTGCGCAGCTCGCTCTTGACCGCCTTGTTGCGCTCGGTGCGCTTGGCGTTCGTGAGGTTGCGCTTGATCTGGGACTTGATGTTGGCCACGGATGAACTCTCTCGGTTCGCTCGTCAGTAGGTCGGTTGAGGGCGTCGAGCCGCTCCGGGACCGAGGTGGTGGGGATCACCTGTGGCGGAGCGTGCTCCGGGCACGCACGACCTGGGCGTGCACGCGAGGATCAAGGCTACCAGCGGCGGCCGCCTGCTCCAAAGCGGCGCCGCCGGTCAGCCATCAGCGCCAGCCACGGTGCTCGCGCAGCCCGGCGGCCACGGCCGCGAACCGGGCGGCGTCGAGCCGGGCCCCTTCGCGACGCACCGCCGCCGGGTCGAGCTGCAGCACGCGGTCGACGCGTACCTCGCTGGGCCGGCGCTGCCGGTCCCAGGGCCCGGTGCCGAGGTCGACCCAGTGGCGCCCGTGCCGCGCCTCGTCGCGGGCGTCGTGGTCGTGGTCCTTGCTCGTGAGCATGAGCGCGAGCAGCCGGCCCTGCCGGACGCCCACGACGAGCACCGGGCGGTCCTTGCCCTGGGTGTGGTCCTCCTCGAAGGGCACCCAGGCCCACACGATCTCGCCCGGGTCGGGCACGCCGTTGTCACTCGGTGCGTAGGTGGCCGTCCAGGTGCCGGTGAAGTCACCTGCGTAGCTGGTGCGCGGGCTGCTGCCGGACGCTTGACGTCGCGGCGTCCGCGGACGACGCCTGTCGGCCCGCCGGGTGGCTTCGCGCACCGCCGAACGCAGCAGCGCCCGCCCGGTGCGGCGCAGGACCTCCGGCCACGTCACCAGCGCACCCTACCCAGGCGTGCCCTTCGGATCCCAAGTGCACGGGAGGGGGAGCGGCGGGACGGTAGCGGAGGGAGGGGAGGGGCCAGGTCAGCGGGCGGGCACGGCCCGCTGGACGTGCACCTTGCTGAGCCGGACGGTCTGGCCGTCCTCGCACCGCACCGTGTGCCGGCTGCCGGTGGGCTCGGCGAGCTGGACGACGGTCGCGCGGTGTCCCTGGTGCGGGCCGGCGATGACGTGGACGTCGTCCCCGACGTCCAGGCTGTGGTCGACAACGGCCATCGTGGCCTCCTCGTCGGTGCGTGGGGACTGGTCGGGCACCACTGTGGGCGATCGCCGTCCCCCCGTGCACCCCCAGACCGCGCCAAATCGCTTCAGCGTGGCGCGATCGACCGAGGTATCCCAGTCTCGGTGTCAGTCTCAGCCCCAGCCCCAGCCCCAGCCCCAGCCGCGGCGGGCGGCGAGCCAGTCGAGGTAGGTGCGGGCGTAGCGGCGCTGGTGATGCGGCAGCTCACCGGACGCCAACCGCCGGAAGACGCTCAGCACCGTCTCGTCGTCGCAGAACAGCGAGCCCACCGTCGGCAGCCAGGGCGTCGGCCGTCCACGGCTGAGGGAGCGCAGCCTCACCGGCCGCCAGGTGCGCCGCGCCGACGAACGCGGGCGATGACCCGGCCTTGGCGAACACCGAGCGGCCGTCGTCGAGGTGGACGACGGCCGCGAACCCGCCGGTGAACCCGCTGGCGCACGCCGACCGGCAGGTCGTCCCACCGCGGCATCCTCCCGGTGGCGACGACGCCTCGCACCGGGGTTTCGGCGCCCGCCGTCGCGGGCGCGCCGCCGTGGGAGGATGGACGTCGATCTCCCCGCAGATCTCCCACGCTCCGCATCATCTCTTCACGGATTGAGGCTCACCGCTCGTGTCCCCCATGGCCCGCAACGCGCTGCCGCCCGCCGCGACGCCGCCGGACCTGATCCGGAACTTCTGCATCATCGCGCACATCGACCACGGCAAGTCGACGCTCGCCGACCGCATGCTGCAGATCACCGGCGTCGTCGACGCGCGCGCGATGCGGGCGCAGTACCTCGATCGGATGGACATCGAGCGCGAGCGCGGCATCACGATCAAGAGCCAGGCCGTGCGCATGCCGTGGGAGGTCGACGGCCAGACGTACGCGCTCAACATGATCGACACCCCGGGCCACGTCGACTTCACCTACGAGGTGTCGCGCTCCCTGGCCGCCTGCGAGGGAGCCGTGCTGCTCGTCGACGCGGCGCAGGGCATCGAGGCGCAGACCCTCGCGAACCTCTACCTCGCGATGGAGAACGACCTGGCCATCGTGCCGGTGCTCAACAAGATCGACCTTCCGGCGGCCCAGCCCGAGAAGTACGCCGCCGAGCTGGCCGGGCTCATCGGTTGCGACCCGGACGACGTCCTGCGCGTGTCGGGCAAGACCGGCGAGGGCGTCGAACCGTTGCTCGACCAGATCGTGGCCCAGCTGCCGCCGCCCGTCGGCGACCCCGACGCCCCTGCGCGGGCGATGATCTTCGACTCCGTCTACGACACCTACCGCGGCGTCGTGACGTACGTCCGCGTCATCGACGGGCACCTGAGCCCGCGCGAGAAGATCGTCATGATGTCGACGAGGGCTCACCACGAGCTGCTCGAGATCGGCGTCAGCTCGCCCGAGCCCGAGCCCACCAAGGGCCTCGGCGTCGGCGAGGTCGGCTACCTCATCACCGGCGTGAAGGACGTCCGCCAGTCGCGCGTCGGCGACACCGTCACCAACGCCGGCAAGCCGGCGAGCCAGGCGCTCGGCGGCTACCGCGACCCCAAGCCCATGGTGTTCTCGGGCCTGTACCCGATCGACGGATCGGACTACCCCGACCTGCGCGACGCCCTCGACCGGCTGAAGCTCAACGACGCCGCGCTGGTCTACGAGCCCGAGACGTCGGCCGCGCTGGGCTTCGGCTTCCGCGTCGGCTTCCTCGGCCTGCTGCACCTGGAGATCATCCGCGAGCGGCTCGAGCGCGAGTTCGGCCTCGACCTGATCTCGACGGCGCCGAACGTCGTCTACGAGGTGACGATGGAGGACCGCTCCACGGTCGTCGTCACCAACCCGTCCGAGTACCCGGTGGGCAAGATCTCCGAGGTGCGCGAGCCGGTGGTGCGCGCCACGATCCTGGCGCCGTCGGACTACGTCGGCGCGATCATGGAGCTGTGCCAGACGCGGCGCGGCGTGCTGCGCGGCATGGACTACCTCAGCGAGGACCGCGTCGAGATGCGGTACACGCTGCCGCTGGCCGAGATCGTCTTCGACTTCTTCGACATGCTGAAGTCGCGCACCCGCGGCTACGCCTCGCTCGACTACGAGCCGGACGGCGACCAGGTGGCCGATCTGGTGAAGGTCGACATCCTGCTGCAGGGCGAGCAGGTCGACGCCTTCAGCGCGATCGTGCACAAGGACAAGGCCTACGCCTACGGCGTGATGATGGCCGGCAAGCTGCGCGAGCTGATCCCGCGCCAGCAGTTCGAGGTGCCGATCCAGGCCGCCATCGGCTCACGGATCATCGCCCGCGAGACCATCCGCGCCATCCGCAAGGACGTGCTCGCCAAGTGCTACGGCGGCGACATCACCCGCAAGCGCAAGCTGCTCGAGAAGCAGAAGGAAGGCAAGAAGCGGATGAAGATGGTCGGGCGCGTCGAGGTGCCGCAGGAGGCCTTCATCGCCGCGCTGTCGAACGAGGCCGTGCCCGACAAGGCCAAGAAGTAGCGGATCACCCGTCCGGGCGACACAGCAGCGCCGCGCGGGAGCCGACAAGACAGTGTGGTCGAGGAGCAGGTCAGCCCTGCGGCGCAGGGCGCTGACCTGGCGGCGATGCGCGCGTTGCACGCCGTCACCAAGCGCGTGCACGCGAGCCTGGACCTCGCCACGACTCTCGACGCCGTCGCCGAGGGCGTCGTGGAGGTCGCCGGCTTCCGGGTCGCCGTCGTCAACCTGCGCCAGCGTGACGTCTTCGAGGTCGTGTCGGTGGCCGGCGACGACGACGTGCGCGCGGCGCTGCTCGGCACGGCCGACAGCTGCGAGCAGTGGAAGCGGCTGCTCGAGCACTCCCAGGACCTCAGCGGCCTGCGGTTCATCGACCACGCCACCGAGATCCCACCCGCGGACGACATCTTCAGCTGGGTGCCCGAGCACGACCCGGACGAGCTGCCGGACGACCCGGACGCCTGGCACCCGCACGACGCGCTCTTCGCGCCGCTCACCGCTCCGTCGGGGCAGTGGATCGGCGTCCTGAGCGTCGACCTGCCGGTGCACGGACGCCGGCCAGAGCCGTGGCAGCTGGAGATCCTGTCGGTGTTCGCCGACCAGGCAGCCATCGCGATCGAGCACGCCCGGATGTACTCGGCGTTGCAGCAGCGCGAGTCCGAGGCGCGCCACGCCGCGACCCACGACCCGCTCACCGGCCTGGCGAACCGGACGCTGCTCTTCGAGCTCGGCGAGGAGCTCGACCGGCGGCCCGGCGCCGAGCTCGGCGTGCTCGTCGTCGACCTCGACCACTTCAAGGCGGTCAATGACCAGTACGGTCACGCGGCGGGGGACGCCGTGCTCGCCGAGCTGGCCGACCGGATGCAGCAGCACGTCACGGCCGACGACGTGGTCGCCCGCACCGGCGGCGACGAGTTCGTGCTCGTGGTGTCGGGCCCGTCCGTGCGTGCGCGCGCCGACGCGCTGGCGCAGACTCTGCGCCGCGAGCTCACCCAGCCGATCGTGACCCGGTTCGGCGAGCACCGCGTCGGGGTGAGCATCGGCCTCGCCGTGCGCCCCACGCCGGCCGGCGTGGGACGACTGCTGCGGCAGGCCGACACCGCCATGTACGCCGACAAGGCGTCCCGGCGTCCCTGCGCCGACAGCTAGGACCTGTCGCGCAGCGTGCGCTCGAGCAGCTCGCGCACGTCGTCCGGCAGCTCGTGCTCGGCGGCCGTCACGTCGACGTCGTGCGGCGGGCAGCACACGCGGTAGACGAACCGGTCGGGCTGGGGGCGCGCCGCCTCGATCCGCTGCAGCCGCCCCGAGCTCAGCAGCCGCTGCCACGACCGGGCGTCCTCGTCGCCCAGCTCGGTGAGGTTGACGTCGCGGGCGACCTGACGGCCGGTGAAGCCCCCGCTGCGCTCGACGCGCACGATCTCTGCGGCGGGGGGCGAGGCCGGCGACCCCGCGCCCTCGCTCGCCGCGACACCGACCTCCACCTGCGCCCAGGCCTCACGCACCGCCGCCTGCTGAGACGACCCCTCGCCGAACCGCGCGCCGGCCGCCGCGATCGTGGCGGCCGCGAACCCGGCGAAGTCGACGTCGGGGGCCAGGGTGCCGCCGGTCAGCACGTCGTACCAGACCTGCCCGGCGCCCTCCCACGCGTTGCCACCGATGGCGATCGCCGCGAGGTAGAAGGCGTGGTTGGGGATGCCGGAGTTGATGTGGACGCCGCCGTTGTCACTGGTCGTGGTGACGTACCCCGACATGGTGGCGGGCTGCGGGTCCTTGCCCAGGGTGGGGTCGTCGTACGCGGTGCCGGGCGCCTTCATCGAGCGCAGGGCCACCCCCTTGACCTGGTCGGTGAACAGTCCCGCGCCGATCAGCCAGTCGGCGCTCGCGGCGTCCTGGCCGAGCGCGCGCTGCTTGACCAGCGACCCGAAGACGTCGGAGACGCTCTCGTTGAGGGCACCGGACTGCTCGCGGTAGACCAGTCCTGCCGTCAGCTGGGTGACGCCGTGGGTGAGCTCGTGGCCCACGACGTCGACGGCGGCGGTGAACCGCGTGAACGTCACGCCGTCACCGTCGCCGAACACCATGCGCGTGCCGTCCCAGAAGGCGTTGTCGTACTGCTCGCCGTAGTGGACGCTCGCGTCGAGCGGCAGGCCGTGGCCGTCGAGGGAGTCACGGCCGAACACCTCGAAGTACAGCGACCAGGTCGCTCCCAGCCCGTCGTAGGCCTCGTCGGCCGTCGGGTCACCGGTGAGCGACCCGCCCTCGCGGCGCACGACGTCACCCGGCAGGGCCGTGCTGCCGTGGCAGTCCGTGATGGTGCGGTGCGGGGTGGCCGCGGCGTCCCCCTCGGGCAGCGCGCCGCGCACCTGAGGGGCGGTGGTCGCCGCCCGCCGCGACCGGTGCTCGAGGTCGAGCACGAGGGCGCGGGCCGCGTGCTGCGCCTGCTCGGTGGCGCCGGCGCGGGTGATGCGCTCCAGCAGGTACGGCGGCACGAAGCCCTGGATCGAACCCGGACAGATCGCCATGGTGGCCTCCTCACGACGACCGTAGGCCGAAGCGCTGACAGCGGCTTGCCCGGTTGGTCCGACCTGACGAACTCGTGCGCGGGTCTTGACCCGCCCTTTACTGTTGCGCCCACACTTGAGCTACCGCCAGGACGCTGCCCACGAGGCCCCGCCCGCCGGCGTCCGCGGTCGTCCCCAGGGCCGGCCGTGGTGAGTCCACGTCCCGACCGGAGAGGACCGCTGTGAGCGCCACCCACACCCCGATCGACCACGGTGACCACGCGGGCGGCACGGCCCCTGCTGGCGGGGGAGCCCCGGTCGCGTCGCCGGCCGAGAAGGCGACCTTCACCTCGCTGGTGCCGCAGCTGCCGGAGTCCGTCGGTGAGCTGCTCGCCTGGCGGGTGCGCCAGAGCCCCGACCGCGAGGCCTTCCGGTTCCAGGGGCCCGACGCCACGTGGCAGGCCGTGACCTGGCGCGAGACCGCGGCCGCGGTGGACGAGGTGGCGGCGGGACTGCTCTCGCTCGGTCTCGAGGCCGAGCAGCCGGTGGCCATCGCCTCGGCGACCCGCTGGGAGTGGGTGCTCGCCGACCTCGCGGTGATGCGGGCAGGTGGCGCGACGACCACGGTCTACCCCTCCACGCCGCCGGACGACGTCGGCTACATCCTGGCCGACTCCGGCTCGGCGGTCGTCATCGCCGAGGACGCCGAGCAGCTGGCGAAGGTGCGTGACCACTGGGCCCGGCTGCCGCACCTCACCGCCGTCGTGGTGATCGACGCCTCGGCCGTCGGCCCCGACTCCGAGCACGCCGGCGACCAGCGGGTGATGAGCCTGGAGCAGCTGCGTGACCGTGGGCGCCGGCTGCTCTCGGACGACCCGTGGGCGGTCGACCGGGCTTCGGCGGGCGTGGCCCCCACTCAGCTGGCGACGCTCATGTACACCTCGGGGACGACGGGGCGGCCGAAGGGGGTGCGGTTGCCGCACTCGGCGTGGGTCTACACCGGCACGGCCACGCGGGCGACCGACCTGCTCACCGCCGACGACCTGCAGTACCTCTGGCTGCCGCTGTCCCACGCCTTCGGCAAGGTGCTGCTCACCGTGCAGCTCACGGTGGGCTTCTCCACCGCCGTCTGCGGTGACCTCGACCGCATCGTCGACAACCTCGCCGTGGTGCGCCCGACGTTCATGGCTGGTGCTCCCCGGCTGTTCGAGAAGGTGCACGCGCGGGTGATGACCCAGCTGGAGTCCGAGCGCCAGCCCAAGGCGGCCATCGCCGCGTGGGCGCTGGACGTCGGGCGCCGCGTCTCGGCGCTGCGACAGGCCGGGCACGAGCCCGCGGGGTTCCTCGCCCTGCAGCACGCGGTGGCCGACCGCCTGGTGCTGCGCACGATCCGCCAGCGCTTCGGCGGCCGGGTGCGCTTCTTCGTGTCGGGGTCGGCCGCGCTGAGCCGCGAGATCGCCGAGTGGTTCCACTCCCTCGGGGTCCTGGTGCTCGAGGGCTACGGACTCACCGAGACGTCGGCCGCGTCGTTCCTCAACCGGCCCGACAGCGTCGCGTTCGGCACCGTCGGCCGCCCGTTCCCCGGCACCCAGGTGCGGCTGGCGCCCGACGGCGAGGTGCTGTTGCGGGGGCCGGGGGTCATGTCGGGCTACCACCAGCTGCCCGAGGAGACCGCTGAGGTGCTGGACGTCGACGGCTGGCTGCACACCGGCGACATCGGCGAGTTCGACCGGGGCGGCCTGCGGATCACCGACCGCAAGAAGGACCTCATCAAGACCTCCGGCGGCAAGTACGTTGCGCCGCAAGGCATCGAGAGCCGCTTCAAGGCCGTGTGCCCGTACGCGAGCCAGATCGCCGTGCACGGTGACGGCCGCCACTACATCACCGCGCTCATCACCCTCGACCCCGACGCCATGGCCACCTGGGCCGAACGCCACGGCATGGCCGGCGCCCGGTACGAGGACGTCGTCACCGCCCCGCAGGTGCGCGAGATGGTGCAGCACTACGTCGACGAGCTCAACCGCGGTCTGGGTCGGTGGGAGACGGTCAAGAAGTTCCAGGTCCTCGACCACGACCTGACCGTCGAGACCGGTGAGCTCACGCCGTCCCTCAAGCTGCGCCGCCGGGTGGTGGAGGCCCGCTACGCCGACGTGCTCGACGCCTTCTACGCCGGCCCTCACTCCGGGTGAGTAGGGCGTCCGACGTCCGCACGTGTGGTGAACTTGCGCCATGGCGTTGATCGAGGCGGTGTGCGTCGTCCACGAGCTGCGGCCGGACGACCCGTGGGCCGGCAACCTCACGGCGATCGACAAGCGCGCCGTGACCGGCCGGTCGATGGTGCACCGGCTCGGCGTCGAGGGTGACCGGCAGATGGACACCCAGGACCACGGCGGCCCCGACAAGGCGGTGTACGCCTACGCCGGCGAGGACGTCTCGTGGTGGGCCGGCCAGCTCGACCGCGAGCTCGAGCCGGGCGCGTTCGGCGAGAACCTGCGCACCACCGGCCTCGACGTCACCGGCGCCGTCATCGGCGAGCAGTGGCACGTCGGGGACCCGGACGACGGAGTGGTGCTCGAGGTGACCATGCCGCGCATCCCCTGCTCGACCTTCCAGCGGTGGATGGACGAGCCGCACTGGGTCAAGCGGTTCACCGACCACGGCGCGCCGGGGGCCTACCTGCGCGTGGTGCGAGAGGGCACGGTGGCTGCGGGCGACCGGATCGCCGTCGAGCGGCGCCCGGCGCACGGCGTCACGATCGGCGACTGCTTCCTGCGGTTCGACGCCGAGATCGGCCAGCGGCTCGTCGACGCCGCGGCGGCGGGCGACCTCGACCTGGCGCCGGTGCTGCGCGGCTTCGCGGAGCGGTCACTGACCCGCGCCTGACGCCCGGCCCGCAGCGCGACCGCAGCGGCTGGGACGATGAGGCCATGCCCAGCGCCCTGCCCGACGGCGAGCCCGTGCCCGACGACGGCGCGCTGCCTGCCGCTGCCCGGGAGGGTCTGGGCCGTCGTCCCTTCGGGGTCTACCTGCACGTGCCGTTCTGCAGCGTGCGGTGCGGGTACTGCGACTTCAACACGTACACCGCCACCGAGCTCGGCGGCGGGGCCAGCCAGGCGTCGTACGCGCGCACGGCGTGTGCCGAGGTGGCGCTCGCCGGCCGGGTGCTCGGTGACCAGGCGCCACCGGTCGACACGGTGTTCGTGGGTGGCGGGACCCCCACGCTGCTGCCGGTCGACGACCTCGGCCTGCTGCTCGAGGCCGTGCGGGCGCGGTTCGGCCTCGCGGACGGCGCCGAGGTCACCACCGAGGCGAACCCCGACTCCGTCACCGCCGACTCGCTGAAGGCCCTGCGGGACAAGGGCTTCACCCGCGTGAGCTTCGGCATGCAGTCGGCGGTGCCGCACGTGCTGGCCACCCTCGACCGCACCCACGACCCCGAGCGCGTGCCGCAGGTGGTGGCGTGGGCCCGCGCGGCGGGGCTCGACGTCAGCCTCGACCTCATCTACGGCACGCCGGGGGAGTCGCTCGACGACTGGCGCACGAGCCTGCGCGCGGCCCTGGCCTGCGAGCCCGACCACGTCTCGGCCTACGCGCTCGTCGTCGAGACGGGCACCCGGCTGGCCGCCCAGGTGCGGCGGGGCGAGGTGACCATGCCCGACGACGACGACGAGGCCGACAAGTACGAGCTCGCCGACGCCGTGCTGACCGCGGCTGGGCTGCAGTGGTACGAGGTCAGCAACTGGTCGACGTCACCGCGCACGCGTTGCCGCCACAACGTCGGCTACTGGGCGGGCGGCGACTGGTGGGGGTTCGGGCCGGGGGCGCACAGCCACGTCGGCGGCGTGCGCTGGTGGAACGTCAAGCACCCCAGCGCGTACGCCGCCCGGCTCGGCGCCGGGCACAGCCCGGCCCAGGCCCGCGAGGTGCTCACGCCCGAGCAGCAGCACGCCGAGCGGGTGCTGCTCGGGGTGCGCCTGCGCGAGGGCCTCGACACCGCCGTGCTCACCGACGCCGGACGGTCCGCCGTGCCGACGCTGGTGGCCGACGGGCTGGTCGAGGCCGACGCCGCGGCGTCCGGGCGCATCGTGCTCACCCTGCGCGGCAGGCTGCTGGCCGACGCAGTGGTGCGCGCGCTGCTCTGACGAGCCGCGTCCTCTGACCAGCCGGGTCGGTCAGCTCACCAGCGTCGGCGTGAGCGGGTACTGGTAGTCCTGGCCCCGGTTGGCGGCCAGGGCGGCGACGACCTGCAGCACGATCGCAGCGACCGCGACCACGACGGCGGCGAGCACGAAGGCGAACAGGCCGATCCCCAGGGTGAGCACCGCGAGCGGCACGGCGACCACGAACCCGAGCACGCTCACGATGAGCAGCATGATCTGGAAGTTCAGGGACGCCGCGGCGTGCCGGCGGACGAACGCCGAGCGGTCCTTGTACATCAGGTAGACCACGAGCGGCCCGACGACGGGCAGGCCGACGATCGAGCCGGCGAACGGCGCGAGGTGGGCGAGCATCGCCCAGGTGCGCTCGTCCGACGGCGACATCGGCGGCCGCGCTGCATAGGGCGGGTGGGGCGGGGGGTACGGCTGGCTCAACAGGCGCCCTTCGGTGGCGGTACCGGCGTGGTGACCGCGATCCGGCAGCCTTGGCGGCCGGATCGCGGTGACCATCCAGGTGGTGGGACTACTTGAGGAGGTGGGACTACTTGATGAGGCGCAGCGTCACCGGGTAGCGGTACCGCTCGCCGCGGTTGGCCGCGATGCCGGCCATGATCGCGAAGACGATGCTGATGACCCACACGGCGAGTAGCACCAGGAAGCCGATGAGGATGACGCTGAGCACGCCCCCCACGACGTAGCCGATGAGGATGGCGATCTGGAAGTTCAGCGCCTCCTTGCCCTGGTCGTCGACGTAGGCCGAGCGCTCCCGGAAGACCAGCCAGACCACCAGCGGGGCGAGGAAGCCTAGGACGATGCCGCCGAGGTGGGCGAGCATCGCCCACATGCGCTCGTCGCTGTCGCTCATGGGGGCGGCGGCGGTGGGCTGGCCGTACGCCGGCTGGCCCGGGTAGCCGCCCGGCGCGCCGGGGGCGGGCGGTGGCGGCGTCGGCGGCTGGCCGTAGGTCGGCGGCGCCGGCGGCGGCGTCGCGCCTGCGTCCGGCTCACCCTCACGCGAGGCGTTCGGGTCAGGCTGCTGGGTCACTGTTCCTCCCGGTGGTGGTCTCCCCTGTGCGCCCGACAGCGTAGGGGAGCAAGCACCTGCGGTCAGCCGTCTTCGGGATCTGCCGTCACGAAGTCGATCAGCTCCTCGACCCGGCCGAGCAGCGCCGGCTCGAGGTCGGCGTACGACCGCACGGTCGCGAGGATGCGCTTCCACCCCTGGGCGACGTCCACCTGGGTGGCGTGCGGCCAGCCGAGGTGGGCCAGCACGCCGCGCTTCCACTCGACGTCGCGGGGGATCGACGGCCACACGTCGAGCCCCAGCCGCTCCGGCCGCACCGACTGCCAGACGTCGACGAACGGGTGGCCGACGACGAGCAGGTGCGGTGCGAACCGGCGCTGCGCCACGGCCTCGGCCACCAGCCGCGACTCCTTCGAGCCGGGCACGAGGTGGTCGACCAGGACGCCGAGCCGGCGGCCCCGCTCGGGGGCGAAGTCGCGCACCGCCGCCGCGAGGTCGTCGACGCCGTCGAGCATCTCGACGACGACGCCCTCGACGCGCAGGTCGTCGCCCCAGACCTTCTCGACGAGCTCGGCGTCGTGGCGTCCCTCGACCCAGATGCGCGAGCCTCGAGCGAGCCGCGCCCGCGCGTTCTGCACGGCGGTGGAGCCGCTCGCGGTCCTGGTGGGCCGCTGCGCAGCGGCAGCAGCCGCCACCGGCCGGGTCAGCACCACCGGCCGCCCGTCGACGAGGAAGCCCGGGCCCAGGGGAAAGCCGCGCACGCGCCCGCGCCGGTCCTCCAGGTGCACGACGTGCACACCGCCCGCCTTCTCGGTGCGCACGACGGCCCCGCACCAGCCGGTCTCGACGTCCTCGACCACCAGACCGAGCTGCGCGGCGACCTCGGTGCTGCGCCCGCGCGCCGGCACCTTCCAGTCGCCCGCGAGCACGTCGTCGCCGTATCGATCCACGGCGGCGATGCTACGAGCCTGCCGCCCTACAGTGCCGCCATGACGCTGTCTCGGGCGTGGCACGGCGCTCTGGCGCTCGTCGCCACAGCGAACCTCCTGCTCCAGCTGGTGCTCACGGCGACGGCGAGCGACGACACTCTCGGCGTGCGTCTGGTGCGGCTGGTGAGCTTCTTCACCGTGCAGAGCAACGTGCTGGTCATCGTCGCGGCGGCGACCCTGGCCCTCGACCCGGTGCGCGATGGGCGGTGGTGGCGCGTGCTGCGCCTCGACGCGCTCGTGTGCATCACCGTCACCGGCGCGGTCTACCTGGTGGTGCTGCGCCCGCTCGTGGAGCACGACGGGTGGGCTTCGACGCTGACCGACTCGGTGTTCCACTACGTGGTGCCGGCGGCCACGCTGGTGGGCTGGCTGGCGTTCGGGCCCCGGCTGCGCATCGACGGGCGCGCCGTCGCGGCCTCGCTCGGCTTCCCTCTGCTCTGGCTCGCCTACACCCTGGCTCGCGGCGCCGTGGTGCACGAGTACCCGTACCCGTTCGTCGACGTCGATGAGCTGGGCTACGGCCAGGTGCTGCTCAACTGCGTCGGCGTGGCCGTCCTGTTCATCGCGCTCGCCCTGGGGGCGTGGGGCCTGGAGCGAGTGCTGCCGCGTCGGGCGGATGCGGCGTCCGCGGCGTCGGCGCCGTAGACTTGGCACTCAGAAGCAGGGAGTGCCAGCGCGGCGGAGGAGGTGCCGGATGAGCGACGAGCGTCGGCTCGCCGTCCTGCGGGCCATCGTCGAGGACTACGTGCAGACCCGTGAGCCCGTCGGCTCCAAGGCGCTCGTGGAGCGCCACCAGCTCGGCGTCTCGAGCGCCACGATCCGCAACGACATGGCGGCGCTGGAGGACGACGGCCTCATCGCCCAGCCGCACACCAGCGCCGGGCGCGTTCCCACCGACGCCGGGTACCGCCTCTTCGTCGACAAGCTCACCGAGGTCAAGCCGATGTCGGCGCCCGAGCGGCACGCGATCGCCGGGTTCCTGTCGGGGGCCGTCGACCTCGACGACGTCGTCGACCGCACCGTCCGGCTGCTGGCCTCGCTCACGCAGCAGGTCGCGGTGGTGCAGTACCCCTCGCTCACGCGCTCGACCGTGCGCCACATCGAGCTGGTGCCGCTGGGCGCCCAGCGCCTGCTGGTGGTGCTCATCGCGGGCACCGGCCGGGTCGAGCAGCGGGTCGTCGAGACGCCGACCGTCATCGACGACGCCGTGCTCGGCGAGATCCGCGCCCGGATCAACGCCGAGTCGGCCGGCCGGCTGCTCACCGAGGCTGCGACCCGGTTGCGCTCGCTCCCTGACAAGCTGTCGCCCGACGACCGCGAGCTCGCCCGCTCGGTGGTGGGCGTGCTGCAGGACGCGCTGGTCGAGGAGCGCGAGGAGCGCGTGGTGATGTCGGGCGCGGCCAACCTCACCCGCTTCGGTCAGGACTTCCCGGGCAGCATCGGCCCGGTGCTCGACGCCCTCGAGGAGCACGTCGTGCTGCTGCGGCTGTTCGGCGAGCTGTCGGGCGACCCCAGCGCGGTTGCCGTGCGCATCGGCCACGAGATCGACCACGAGGCGCTGCGCACCACCTCCGTCGTCACCAGCGGCTACGGCACCGGGCGCGACGTCGTCGCCGGGCTGGGCGTGCTCGGCCCGACGCGCATGGACTACCCCACGACCATGGCCACCGTGCGCGCGGTCGCGCGCTACGTCTCCCGGGTGCTCGACGGGTAGGCCGCACCCCGCGCACCCCGCACCACCGCCCGCCGTCGCGCCCGGCGCGACACCCACCGACCGCGTGAAGAGAAGGACCCTTGAGCGACCACTACGAGACCTTGGGCGTGGCCCGTGACGCTACGCCTGAGGAGATCAAGAAGGCCTACCGCCGCCTGGCCCGCCAGCTGCACCCCGACGTCAACTCCGGGCCCGAGGCCGAGGAGGAGTTCAAGAACGTCAGCGCCGCCTACGACGTGCTGAGCGACCCGGCCAAGCGGGCGGCGTACGACCGCGGCGGTGACCCCTTCGGCGCCGGGGCGGCCGGCTTCGGCCAGGGTTTCTCGTTCACCGACATCATGGACGCCTTCTTCGGCGGCGGCGCGACGGGCGAGCGCGGCCCGCGTTCGCGCCAGCGCCGCGGGCAGGACGCGCTGATTCGCGTGCAGGTCGACCTGCGGGACGCCGTGTTCGGCACCGAGAAGGAGATCTCGGTCGACACCGCCGTCGGCTGCCCGACGTGTCACGGCGACGGCGCGCAGCCCGGCACCGGCACCCGCACCTGCGACGTCTGCGGGGGTCGCGGCCAGGTGCAGCACGTGCAGCGCTCCTTCATGGGCAACGTGATGACCTCGCGCCCCTGCACCACCTGCCAGGGCTTCGGCACCGTGATCTCCAACCCCTGCATCCAGTGCTCCGGCGAGGGCCGGGTGCGCTCGCGGCGCAGCCTCACGATCCGCATCCCCGCGGGTGTCGACACCGGCACGCGCATCCAGCTCGCGGGCGAGGGCGAGGTCGGCGCGGGCAACGGCCCGGCCGGTGACCTGTACGTCGAGATCGCGGTGGCGAACCACGCGACCTTCGTGCGGCGCGGCGACGACCTGCACGCCACCGTGGCGCTGCCCATGACGGCGGCGGCCCTCGGCACGAGCATCACCCTGGAGACCCTCGACGGCGAGCAGACGCTCGACATCGAGCCCGGCACCCAGTCGGGGCAGGTGACGACCCTGCGCGGCTTCGGCGTCACGCACCTGCGCGGAGGTGGCCGCGGCGACCTCGTCGTCCACGTCGAGGTCAACACGCCCAGGAACCTCGACGACGAGCAGCGGGCGCTCCTGCAGCAGCTGGCGGTGCTGCGCGGCGAGGAGCGGCCCGAGGGGCGGCTGGCCACGCACGGCAGCGGCTTGTTCGGCCGGTTGCGGGACGCCCTCAGCGGGAAGTGACGGCGTGACGGCGCCGCTGTTCCTCGTCGACGAGGGCGCGCTCGACGGCATCGGTGCGGGTGCGACGTACGTGCTCGACGGCGCGGAGGGCCGCCATGCGGCCACGGTGCGCCGGATCGGTGTGGGGGAGCGGGTCGACCTCGCCGACGGCGGCGGCGCCGTCGCGCGCTGCACCGTGACGGCGGCCGAGCCCGCGCGGCTGGTGCTGCGGGTCGACGAGCGCGATGTCGAGCCCGAGCCCGAGCCTCGCTTCGTGCTCGTGCAGGCGCTGGCCAAGGGCGATCGCGACGACCTCGCGGTCGAGGGGGCCACCGAGCTCGGCGTCGACGAGGTGGTGCCGTGGCAGGCCCAGCGCAGCGTCGTGATCTGGCGCGGCGAGCGCGGTGAGAAGGCGCGCCGCAGGTGGCAAGGCACGGTGCGCGCCGCGGCCAAGCAGGCACGCCGCGCCCGCGTGCCGCAGGTCGGCGCGCTCGCCCACGCGGACGACCTCGTGCGGCGCGTGCAGCAGGCGGCGCTCGCGGTCGTGCTGCACGAGGACGCGCAGACGCCGCTCGCGGGCGTCGAGCTGCCGGCCGCCGGTGAGGTGCTGCTCGTGGTCGGCCCCGAGGGCGGGGTGAGCCCGCAGGAGCTGGCGCGGCTCGAGGAAGCCGGCGCCGTGGCGTGCCGGCTCGGGCCTCACGTGCTGCGCTCGTCGACCGCCGGGCCGGCGGCGCTCGCCGTCCTCAGCGCCGCCGCTCGCTGGGGCTGAGCCCTCCGCCGCTCAGCGGACGGCGTTCAGCAGTCGCCAGGTCTTGGGCCCCACCATGCCGAGGCCCTGCAGGCCGTGGCTGCGCTGGAACGCGCGGACGACGGCGAACGTGTCGTCCCCGAAGTCGCCGTCGACGTCGAGCGCCCGCCCGCCCAGCACCGCGTGGTGGTTCTCGGCGGCGAAGTTCAGCCGGGCCTGGATCCACTTCACGTGGCTGTGCTTCGGGCTGTTGCGGGCCACCGGCGACCCTGGGAACGGCCGGTCGAGGACGCCGATCGCGGTAGCGCCCACCTGCGTGACCACCGCGCCGACGAGCCCCGGCGCGAAGCCGAGGCCGCGGGCCACGACCGGCCAGCCGATGGTCGCGAACAGCCGGTGCGGCACCGGCTCGCGGCCCAGCGCGGCGCAGATGATGCCCGAGACGTAGCCGGAGCAGTCACCCCCGTGCCGGGACGTCGGCACGCTGGCCCAGACGTACGGCTGACCGACGCAGGCGTCGGCGTAGCCCTTGGCGCGCAGGGCCTGAGCGTCCGAGATCTGCAGGTGGAACCGGTGGCGGAACAGCGGGTGCGCCGCACCTCGCGCCACCGATCCGCGGATGCAGCCCACCGAGCCCTTCGACTCGTAGTTGACTCCGCCCAGCGTGCAGGCGGTGTGCCCGATGCCGGTGCGGCTCTCCGCCGGCAGCATCACGCCCACGAGCAGCAGCTTCGGCATCTCAGTTGCCCTCGGCATCGAGGGCTGGCGTCGCGGGATCGGCTTGGCTCGCCCTGATCGCCGCGACCTCCGCGTCGCTGAGGTCGGGGTCGTCCGGCGGGTCGTCACCGACGTCGACGTCTTCGCCGTCGAACAGCTCGCTGGGGCCGGTCTCGGTGTCCTTCATGGCGATCACCTCAGACCCATGGTGGCGTCGCGACGCCGGGCTGTCTGCGTTACGGCCCAACGATCTCAGCCGACGTCGCGACACTTCGGACGAACCGCTCAGCGGACGACGAAGGTGCGAGTGTCCTCTCGGTCGGGCCCGCTGCCCGAGGCCGGTGCCTCGTACGCCCGGAAGGTGTAGGTGCCCGGGGCCAGCGACCCGAGGGCCACCTGCCAGGTGCCCCGCTGCGGGCAGCCGCTGCTGGCGGTGGTGTGACCGGTCGACACCGTGACGTCGCCTCGCGTCAGCTCCCACGAGAGGGCGGCCTCGAAGACGCACGCCGATCCGTGCACGGTCACCGGTGAGCCGACGGCCTGACCCTCGTCGGGGACCTCGACCCAGACCGAGCCGAGGACCTCGTAGCTCGGGGTCGTCCGGTGCACGACGCCTCCCACCGGCTCGTGCCCGAAGAGCGTGCCGGGTGCGCCGTCGATGAGCACCCGGACACCGAGGTGGGCGTCCTGCGTGACGGCGCTCGCCGTCCACACCAGCTGCTGCACGGCGAGCCGCGCCTGCTCGGCGGTTCGTCCCCCGGCCTGTGCTTCGCCCGCCGGGACGTCGACGGTCACGACGTCGGCCGAGCGGGTGACCTTCAGCGGTTCGGTGCGAGGCAGCCACGGGGAGGTGAGGTCGGGGTCGCCCACCGCCTGGTTCATCGTCGCCTCGTCCAGAGCCAGCTGCAGCCGCGCCGCCGTCGTGTCGGCGAGGGTGCGGCGGTGGAACTCGCGGAACAGCGCCCACCGGTCGCCGTCGCGGCCGAGGTAGTAGACCGGAAGCACGGCCGTGGCCGGCTGGCCGTCCGCGGTGGTTGGTGCAGTCGTCGCGTTCGTGCTCGCCGGAGAGGACGCGGGAGTGCTGACCTGTGTCGTCCGCGACCCGCCGCTGGGCGTCACGTCGTCGCGGCCGGTGCCGAGCAGCTGGGAGCCGACGGCGGCCAGCGTCGCGACGGCGGCGACCGCGGCCACGGCAGCCGGCCACCTCGTGCGCCGGGCCGCACGCCGGCGGACGTCGTCCAGCCGGTCTCGAGGCTCGACGGACGCGGCGTCGTCGGCGAGGGCTCGCTGCAGCGCCGCGGCGGTCGGGTCGTCGTCCGGCGCCGGAAGTCCGCTCAGGCTGGTGGGATCGTGGTCGCGGCTCATGGCTGCGGCTCCTCGGGAGGCTGGGGGGCGTCGCCGGACGCACCCTGGACGGCCAGGGCCCGGCGCAGCGCCGCCAGGCCGCGGTGGGCGTGGCTCTTGACCGCACCCGGGCTGATCTGGAGGGTCCGCGCGATCTCCTGCTCGGACAGGTCGAGGTGGTAACGCAGGACGAGCACCTCGCGCTGGCGCTGGGGCAGTGCCAGCAACGTGGCGGTGACGGCGCGGTGCTCTGCACCCGCGACCACGAGGTCCTCGGCGCTCGGGTGCACCCACTCACCTCGCGGTGCCGGGTCGAGCCGCGTCGGCCCGCCGGACGCCGTCCACCGGTCGCGCACCGCGCGCCGGCGGTGCGCCGTGCGCGACCCGTTGACCACGCAGGTGCGCAGGTAGGCGAGTGCCTGGTCGGGCTGGTCGAGGCGCGCCCAGCGCCGGTGCATGCTGACGAACGCGTCCTGCGCGACGTCCTCGGCCACGGCCTGGTCGCGCACGAGCAGGAACGCCAGCCGCACGAGCGAGCGCCAGTGCGCCCGGTAGAGCTCCGTCAGCGCCTCGTCGGCCGACCACCGCGAGGCGTCGTCGAGGCCGGCGCGCGGGTCGGGGGACGTCACGCTCACCACCTCTCGCTGGACGATCTCCATGCAGTCTGCACGCGCGAGGTACGCCGGGGGTTTACCCCGGCGCGGCGTGGGTTTCGCTAGCCTCGGGACCGTGAGCCAGACCACCCCGACACCGCACGATCCCGAGTGCGTGTTCTGCCGCATCGCGACGGGTGAGATCCCGGCCACGATCGTCGCGCAGGACGACCACGCCATCGCCTTTCGCGACCTCGAGCCGCAGGCGCCGTTGCACGTGCTCGTGATCCCCCGCGCGCACTACCAGGACGTCGGGGCGCTGGCTCACGGCGACCCGGACGCGCTGGTGGCCGTCACCCGGCTCGCGGCGCAGGTGGCGGCGGACGAGAACGGCGGCCAGTTCCGTTTCGTCTTCAACAGCGGACCGCAGGCCCACCAGAGCGTCTTCCACGCGCACGGCCACGTGATCGGTGGTCGCGACATGACGTGGCCGCCCGGGTGAGCGGCGAGCGGGTTCCTGAACTGCCCGACCAGCTCGCGAACACGCTGCGGCGCAAGGTCTCGGGCGCTCAACGCGACTGGCGCGCGCCGTCCGTTGTGGCCCGGGTCGTGCGCCGCGGCGCCGTGCAGCTCGACGCCTTCGCAGGAGCCGCCGACCTCGGCGCCGACGGCCTCGCCGACCCCGCGCTGCTGAGCGCCGGTGCCGACGTCCAGTACCGCATGGGCTCGATCACCAAGACCTTCACGGCTGCGCTCGTGCTGCAGGCCCGCGACGAGGGCCTGCTCGACCTCGACGACGAGGTCGGCGCCCACCTCGACGTGCCGGCACACGGGGGCGCCACGCTGCGCCGCATGCTGTGCCACCTGTCGGGACTGCAGCGCGAACCGGTCGGCGAGGTGTGGGAGACGCTGCGCGGCCCCGACCTCGACGCCCTGCTCGCCGACCTGGCTCAGGCCGAGGCCGTGCTCTCACCCCAGGAGCGCTGGCACTACTCCAACCTCGCCTTCGCGCTGCTGGGCCAGGTGGTCGCGGCACGACGCGGCGCGCCGTGGGCCACGGTGCTGCACGAGCGGCTGCTGGAGCCCTTGGGGCTGCGGCGCACGACCACCGCACCCACCGCTCCGGTGGCGCGCGGCTACTTCGTCGACCCGTACGCCGACCGGCTGCACCCCGAGCCGCTGTTCCCCGGTCACGCCTTCGCCCCCGCCGCCGAGCTGTGGACGACCGTCGCCGACCTCGCCACCTGGGGCGCCTTCTGGGCCGAGCCCGACCCCGCGGTGCTCGCCCCGGCCACCGTCGCCGAGATGACGCACCTGCACGCGATGGCCGACCTGCAGCAGTGGACCCTCGGCTGGGGTCTCGGTCTGATGCTGCACCGCCGTGGTGAGCGGATGCTCGTGGGCCACGACGGTGCCATGCCGGGGTTCCTGGCCAGCCTGGTGATCGAGCGCGGCAGCGGCCTGGTGGTCGCCGTGCTGACGAACACCAGCCGGGCGGCCGACCCGGCGTCCCTGGCGCTCGACCTCGCCGAGACCGTGCTCGACGCCGTGCCCGACGAGCCGCAGCCGTGGCGTCCTGGCGCGCCGGTGCCTGCCGACGTCGAGCCCTTGCTCGGCACCTGGTGGGCCGAGGGCATCGAGTACGCCGCGTCATGGCGCGCGGGCAGTGAGCCCGACGTCGACGGCGCCGAGGGCGGTCACCTCGAGCTGCGTGCTGTGGCCGCCCCGCCGAGCAAGCCGCCCGCCGTGCTGCGGCGCGAGGGGGAGCGGTGGCGGGTGGCGTCTGGCCGCGAGCAGGGAGAGGTGCTGCGCGTCGTCCGCGATGCGTCGGGCGCGCCGACGCGGCTGTACTGGGCGACGTACCCGATGACCCGCCGGCCGCTGCCGTTCGGTCAGTAGCGTCAGGAGGGGGCAAACCGGGTGGGGGGTGTCGGCGTCCGCGGCTACGATGATCGGGTCCCGACCACCGCAGCGAAGGGGTTGCAGGCCGCGCAGGCCGCCCATGAGCGACACACCGACTGACTCGTCCCAGCCCGCTGAGGCCACCCCGGCGCCGGACCCGTCCGCACCGCACACGATCGTCGTCGCGCCCGACGTGCCGATGGTCTCGCTGCTGGGCCCGGGGGACGAGCTGCTGCGGACGATCGAGCGCGCGTTCCCGCGCGTCGACGTGCACGTGCGCGGCAACGAGATGACCGTCACCGGGCCGCCCGCCGAGGTGGCACTGCTCGAGCGGCTCGTCGACGAGCTGCTCACCGTGATCGCGGCCGGCCAGCCGCTCACGCGGGACGCCGTCGACCGCTCCGTGGCCATGCTGCGCCAGCAGACCACTGAGCGGCCCGCCGACGTGCTGACGATGAACATCCTGTCGAACCGCGGCAAGAAGATCCGGCCGAAGACGCTCAACCAGAAGCGCTACGTCGACGCGATCGACGACAACACGGTGGTGTTCGGGATCGGGCCGGCGGGCACGGGCAAGACCTACCTCGCGATGGCCAAGGCCGTGCAGGCGCTGCAGGCCAAGCGGGTCAACCGGATCATCCTCACCCGCCCGGCGGTCGAGGCGGGCGAGCGGCTCGGCTTCCTGCCGGGCACGCTCACCGAGAAGATCGACCCCTACCTGCGGCCGCTCTACGACGCGCTGCACGACATGCTCGACCCCGACTCGATCCCGCGGCTCATGGCCGCCGGCACCATCGAGGTCGCACCGCTGGCGTACATGCGGGGTCGTACGCTCAATGACGCGTTCATCATCCTCGACGAGGCGCAGAACACCTCGGCCGAGCAGATGAAGATGTTCCTGACCCGCCTGGGGTTCGGCTCCAAGATCGTGGTCACCGGCGACGTCACCCAGGTCGACCTGCCGAGCGGCACGCAGTCCGGTCTGCGCGTCGTCCAGCAGATCCTCGACGGGCTCGACGACGTCCACTTCGCCATGCTGACGAGCCACGACGTCGTCCGGCACCGGCTGGTGGGAGAGATCGTCGACGCCTACGGCCGTTGGGACGCCGGCCAGCAGGATCGCGACGCCGAACGCCCTGCGCTGCAAGGCAACCGGGCTGCGCGCAGGTCGCGTCGATGAGCATCGAGGTCAACAACGAGACCAGCTTCGAGTGCGACGAGCGCGAGCTGGTGCTGCTCGCCCGCCACGTCCTCGACGCGATGCGCGTGCACCCGCAGGCCGAGCTGTCGATCGTGCTCGTCGACGAGCCGGCGATGGAACGGCTCCACGTGCAGTGGATGGACCTGCCCGGCCCCACCGACGTGATGAGCTTCCCGATGGACGAGCTGCGACCGGGCAGCGACGACGAGGAGCCCGAGCCGGGCCTGCTCGGTGACGTCGTCCTGTGCCCGTCCGTGGCGCACAAGCAGGCGGCCGAGGCCGGCCACACCACGGCCGAGGAGCTGCTGCTGCTCACCACCCACGGCATCTTGCACCTGCTGGGCTTCGACCACGCGGAGCCGGACGAGGAGAAGCAGATGTTCGAGCTGCAGCGCCGGCTGCTGCTCACGTTCCTGGCCGAGCGAGGTCGCCCCACCTCATGAGCGCCTCCGACGTGCGCCTCGCGCTCGCCGTCGTCCTGCTCGTCGTGCTCGCGGCTGCCCTCGCGGCAGCGGAGGCGTCCATCTCGCGCGTCAGCCGGCTGCGCGCGGAGCACCTGGTCGACGAGGGGCGTCGCGGCGCCGGCTCGCTGCTGCAGGTGACGACCGCGAGTGCGCCGTACCTGTCGGTGTCGACGTTCGTGCGCGTGGTCTGCGAGTCGTTCGCCGCCGTCTTCGTCACCATCATGGCCACGCGCGCGTTCGAACGGCAGTGGGTCGCGCTGCTCGTCGCCGCAGCCGTCATGGTGGTCGCGTCGTTCGTGCTCGTCGGCGTCAGCCCGCGCACGCTCGGCCGCCAGCACTCGGAGGTGGTCGCCCTCGTGGCGGCACCGGTGCTGGTGATGCTGGCCCGGCTGCTCGGCCCCCTGGCCCGCCTCCTGGTGACCATCGGCAACGCCGTGACACCCGGTCGCGGCTACCGGGACGGGCCGTTCGCCAACGAGGCCGAGCTGCGCGAGCTGCTCGACCTGGCCGGGGAGAACGCCGTGATCGAGGCCGACGAGCAGGAGATGCTGCACTCGGTGTTCGAGCTCGGCGACACCATCGTGCGCGAGGTGATGGTGCCGCGCACCGACATGGTCACCATCGAGCAGGACAAGGTGCTGCGCCAGGCGCTGTCGCTGTTCCTGCGCTCGGGCTTCTCGCGCATCCCCGTGGTGGGCGACGGCGGCGCCGACGACGTGCTCGGCATGCTCTACCTCAAGGACGTCACGCGCCGCGTCTACAGCGACGCCGCCTCGGAGCAGTCGGTGCCCGTGACCGTGGTGATGCGCCCCGTGCTCTACGTGCCCGAGAGCAAGCCGGTCGACGACCTGATGCGCGAGATGCAGCGCGACCAGACGCACGTCGCGATCGTCGTCGACGAGTACGGCGGCACCGCCGGCCTGGTCACCATCGAGGACGTGCTCGAGGAGATCGTCGGCGAGATCACCGACGAGTACGACCGCGAGGACGCCGCGGTCGAGCGGCTCGACGACGGCAGCGTGCGGGTGCGCTCGACCCTGCACGTCGACGAGCTCGGTGAGCTGTTCGGTCTCGAGCTCGACGACGAGGACGTCGACACGGTGGGCGGCCTGCTGTCGAAGGCGCTGGGGCGCGTGCCCATCCCGGGAGCGCAGGCGGTGGTCGAGGGACTCGAGCTGACGGCGGAGCGGCCGGCGGGGCGGCGGCACCGGATCGCCACGGTGGTCGTGCGCGACGTCCGTGAGGAGATGGCTGAGCTCGCGCGGGGCGCCGAGAGCGACGAGCAGGCACCGCAGTGACGGCGGACGCCGGGCGTCCCGCCCGCGGCGGCCTGCTCGTGCTCGCCGCTGCGGCGCTGTTCGGCACGATCGGCACCGCGCGCGTGCTCGGCCCCGACGCCCCGGCTGCCTCGGTGGGCGCGGCTCGGCTCGTGGTGGCCGCGCTGCTGCTGGTCGCGTTCGCCTGGCCGCACCTGCGCGGCGGAGGCGCGACGGCTGAGCTGCGCCGCCCCGCCACCGTGGTCGCCGGCGTGGCCCAGGCGGCGTTCCAGGTGACGTTCCTCGCGGCGGTGGTGCTCACCGGCGTCGCCGTGGGCACGCTCGTGGCGATCGGCTCGGCCCCGCTGTTCGCCGGCCTCATCTCCCGGCGGGTGAGCGCGCGGTGGGCGATCGCCACGGCGCTCGCGGTGGTCGGGCTGCTGTTGCTCGTGCTCGGCGGCGGTGCCGCGCGGCTGACGCTCGGCGGCACGCTGCTGGCTCTGGGCGCCGGGCTGTCGTACGCGACCTACACCGTGGCCACGGGACGCGCGGTGGCCAGCGGAGCGGTTCCGGCCGTCACCACCGCAGTGGCCTTCACCGTCGCCGCGGTCGTGCTGCTGCCGGCCCTGGCCCTCACCGACCTGCACTGGCTCGCCACGCCGTCGGGGCTGCTCATGGCGGTCTACCTGGGCCTGGTGCCGACGGCGCTGGCGTACCGGCTGTTCGCCGCCGGGCTGCGCAGCGTCGCGGCATCGGTGGCCTCGACGATCGGGCTGGCCGAGCCGGTCGTGGCCGCGCTGCTCGGCGTGCTGGTGCTGGGCGAGCGGCTGTCGGCGCTGGGTTGGCTCGGTGCCGTGCTCGTGCTGCTCGCGCTCGCGCTGGCGGCCCGACGTCCCGCGGCACCCCGAGCATCGCCCGAGCCTGCGACACTGGGTGGATGAACGAGCACCGGTCGGGCTTCGCCTGCATCGTCGGGCGACCGAACGCCGGCAAGTCCACGCTGACGAACGCGCTCGTCGGCGAGAAGGTCGCGATCACCTCGAGCAAGCCGCAGACGACACGGCACGTGATCCGCGGCATCGTCACCCGGCCGGACGCCCAGCTCGTGCTCGTCGACACCCCGGGCCTGCACCGCCCGCGCACGCTGCTCGGGCAGCGGCTGAATGACCTCGTGCGCGAGACGCTCAGCGAGGTCGACGTCGTCGGCTTCTGCCTGCCCGCCGACCAGAAGGTCGGGCCGGGCGACCGGTTCATCGCGAACGAGCTGGCGGCGATCCGCCGCGAGGGTCGCGGCACGCCCGTCATCGCTCTCGCCACGAAGATCGACCTGGTCGACCGGGCGCACCTCGCCGAGCACCTCATCGCGATCGACCAGCTCGGCACGTGGGACGACATCGTGCCGGTGTCGGCCGTGCGCGACGAGCAGGTCGACGTCGTCGCCGACGTCCTGGTCAAGCACCTGCCTGAGGGCCCGCCGCTCTACCCCGACGGCGAGCTCACCGACGAGCCCGAGGCGGTGATGGTGGCCGAGCTGGTGCGCGAGGCGGCCCTCGAGGGCGTGCGCGACGAGCTGCCGCACAGCCTGGCCGTGGTGGTCGAGGAGATGCTGCCGCGCGAGGACCGACCTGCCGACAGCCCGATGCTGGACGTGCGCGTCAACCTGTTCGTCGAACGGCCGTCGCAGAAGGCGATCGTCATCGGGCGCCGGGGCGCTCGGCTCAAGGACGTCGGAACGCGGGCGCGGCACTCGATCGAGGCGCTGCTCGGGCAGAAGGTCTACCTCGATCTGCACGTCAAGGTGGCCAAGGACTGGCAGCGCGACCCCAAGCAGCTCCAGCGCCTGGGGTTCTGACCCCAAGCTGCGTCTCGGGGAGCGGGCGGCCCGCCGTCCAGTGCGTGAGAGCGCCTACCCTGGTGCCATGCGCGTCGCGGTCTTCGGAGCCACAGGTCAGGTCGGCGGGGTCATGCGGACCCTTCTCGCCGAGCGGAGCTTCCCCTTGGACGACGTCAGGTTCCTGGCGTCGTCCCGCTCGGCCGGCAGCACGCTGCCGTGGGCCGGGGGGACGGTCACCGTCGAGGACTCTGCGACGGCCGACCTCAGCGGCATCGACATCGCGCTGTTCAGTAACGGCAAGGGCGCCTCGCTCGAGCTGGCGCCCCGCGTGGCTGCAGCCGGCGGCATCGTGGTCGACAACTCCAGCGCCTGGCGCATGGACCCGCAGGTGCCGCTCGTCGTCAGCGAGGTGAACGCCGACGACCTCAGCGACACCCCCAAGGGCATCGTCGCCAACCCCAACTGCACGACCATGGCCGCGATGCCGGTGCTGTCGCCGCTACACCGCGAGGCCGGTCTGCGGCGGCTGTACGTCTCGTCGTACCAGGCGGTGTCGGGCTCGGGCGGCAAGGGCGTCGCCGAGCTCGACGAGCAGGTGCGCAAGGTGGCGGACGTCGCCGCCGGGCTCGCGTTCGATGGCCGGTCGGTCGAGATGCCGCAGCCGAACGCGTACGTGAAGCCGATCGCCTTCAACGTCCTGCCGCTCGCCGGGTCGATCGTCGACGACGGCAGCGGTGAGACCGACGAGGAGCAGAAGCTCCGCAACGAGAGCCGCAAGATCCTGCACATCCCCGACCTCGCCGTCGCCGCCACCTGCGTGCGGGTGCCGGTGTTCACCGGCCACAGCATGGCGATCCACGCGCAGTTCGAGCGTCCGCTGTCGCCCGAGCGCGCCACCGAGCTGCTCGCGGGTGCCGAGGGCGTCGAGCTCTCCGACGTCCCGACGCCGCTGGACGCCGCGGGCCGCGACCCGAGCTACGTCGGCCGGATCCGCACCGACCCCACGGTCGAGGGTGGCCGGGGTCTCACGCTCTTCGTCGTCGGTGACAACCTGCGCAAGGGCGCGGCCCTCAACGCCGTCCAGATCGCCGAAGAGCTGCTCGCGCGCCGCTTCTGAGCTGCGGCTGCGTCGGTGCCGCCGCTGCACGCTGACGAGCTGCTGCTCGACCTGTCGCTCGTGCGCCGGCTCGTCGATACGCAGTGCCCCGCCTGGGCCGATCTCGAGCTGAGGACGGCGGACGACTCGGGCGGCCTGGCTGCCCATGGTGAGCCGGGCCGTGGGCGTCCGGGTGCCGGAGGTGGTGCACCTCGGCGAGCCGGCCCTGGGCTACCCGGAGCGGTGGTCGGTCACCACGTGGTCGCCGGGGCGCCGCGCCAGCAGCTGGCCGACGACCTCGCGCGCGGTGTGAGACCAGGCCTGCGGGGCCTCGCGCAGCCGCGAGCCGAGCACCGCCGCCTGGTACCACGCCGACCTGCCAGTCGAGAAGGGCCTTCCGTCGCGCGATGGACGTCGACGACGCCGGCTGGGCCGTCTCGCGCGGCTGGGCGGTCTTCATCGCGATGATGACGTTCCCGTACTACGGCACGTCCATGCCGGGTCGGTAGGGTGCGCCGGTGGGTGAACCCGGGATCAGCGAAGTCGACCGCCTCCAGTACTTCCTGGATCAGCAGCGTCAGGCCGTCCTGGCCATCATCGAGGGCCTCGACGAGGCGCAGCTGCACGCCGCCGTGCTGCCGTCCGGCTGGACGCCCATCGGTCTGGTGCTGCACCTCGCCGGGGCGGAGGCGATGTGGTTCCAGCGAGTCGCAGCGGGCACGCAGCCGACCGTGACATGGACGGACGGCGTCGTGGATCCGCCCTACGACCCGGATGCGGCGTTCGTCACGCAGCACGACAGCGCCGCCGTCATCGAGCACTACCGGGCGCAGTGCAGGATCTCGGACGAGATCTTGCGTTCCCGCGGCCTCGACACGTCTCTGCCGGGACAGCACGGAATCCCGTGGCCGGATGAGCCCATCACGGACCTGCGCTGGGTGGCGCTGCACCTGATCGAGGAGACCGCCCGCCACGCCGGGCACCTTGACGCGGCGCGCGAGCTGCTGGACGGCCGGACCGGGCTCGGCCCCCGCTAGGTGTCGGCAGTGCCTTACTGGACGAGCAGGCAGAACGGGTGGCCCGCCGGGTGAGGGTGACGTGCTTGATCACCTCGCCACGGCACAGCGGCACCACCAGGCCGATTGCCGCTCCCACCGGGCGCACGCCAGCCTCCGGCGGCGGCGGATCCCCCAGCGGCAACGCCGAACAGCTGCCCAGGGTCAGCACGCAGAGCAGAAGGCTGCTTCCTCGCCAGGCGCGCAGAGACGTCCGCATGCAACGCCTCGCAGCGCGCGAAGGGCGCAACGACGCAGCATCGTTCGTGGCCACCGAGCCAGTACGAGGTCGCTCTTGCCGATCGCGGCGGACGTCCGCTCATGGCTCCCTTCTGTGTCAAGACGCCGCTGGCAGGGCGGTCGTAGGCTGAGCGCAGGC